>NZ_CP195018.1:0-54656 GCF_051161755.1 Glutamicibacter sp. PAEs-4
ATCTGCACCCACTCATAGGAAGCAAACAAGCTAGCTTTGTTGTTTACTAGCTTCGCCAACGGCACGCCGATGCCGGCCTTGGTTGCTCCGAGGCGTTCCGCGTCGGCGCGGGCCGCTGGTTCTTCCAAGGCCTTGAAGTCCTTGGCATGAGCCATTTCCTTGGCCAGATGATCAACGCGAGAGCTGGTGCCACGGCTGCGCCGCCACACCACGACCAGCATCACGATGACCGCCAGCAGGAGCAGCAGGCCGAGGGTGAACACGGCGATTTGCAGCCCGCCCACCGGCAGGAAGCCGCGTGATTGATCCATGAGGATCTGCACCGGGTTATTCGAGGACTGAGGCACGTTCGGGTCGAGGATCGCCCCGAGCGTCCACAGCAGCACACCCATGATGCCAAGGGTGAGGATGCCGCCGCCGATGATCCATAGCAGTTCATCGTTGGCTGGCTGGTTCTTGCGCCCTGAGCGCGGATCAGCGTTGAACATTATTTGACCATCTCCCAAGCCCGGTTGGTATCCGAAATCTCGAATTCCAGATCAGTGAGTTGCGTGACGAATGGAGTACCAGGATTCTTGCCAACCTTCATGATGAAGTGCCCTGCACCAGGCCGGCGGGAAGCCTTGTTGGTTTTCGGATCAACCACGGCTTCACCGGTCCAGTCGGTCATCAACGCTTTTTCCTTGGAAGACAGGGCGAACACTTCTTCCAGGTTGCCCATCTCCGAAGGAGCCAACCCGCCAAGGAACACCAGGGCGGAGCGTTCCACGAACCCCCACGCAGTAGCGGTCAGGTGCTCTTTGGATAACCGCAGGTCGTTCATGGTGTGGGTGATCATGACCTGCCCAATGCCGCGCCCGCGATTCAGGCGGGTGATCGTGTCGATGAAGTGCACCATGTCATCCGAGGCCCGCAGGATGCGCCACAGCTCGTCCATCACCAGGAAATAGGTGCGCCGCTGGCGTTTGCCAGCTGCCGCCAAATGCTGCTCGGCCGAGACAGTGGCTGAGCCGAGGTTCCAGCACAAGGACTGCACAGCAGCGACCAACACGGAGTCGTTCTCGTTGACCCCGGAAATGTCGAACACCACCGGCACGCCGGGAGTGATATGCGCATCCGAAGGCTTGGCGAACATGTCCCCGTACGCGCCGGAAGGGCCGAGATTGATCAACGCGTCCAGCAGCGCTTGGAGCCGCTGATCGTATTCGTGGTCATCATCGTAGGTCAGCACGTTCTGGCGCAGCACCTCAGGCCGGGAACGAATGAAATCGACCAGATCACCGATCAACGGCGCGCGACGCAGTTCGGGATCGAGTTCGTTGATCGCCACCGACAGGCAGGTGGATTCGTGCGGCTTCAAAGGCCGGCCCAGCATCATCGAGGCGATGCCTTCCATTAGGGAGCGGCGGCGGCTGATCATCTCCTGAATTGCGATGTCCCGCGCTTTTTCGTCGTCAATCTCGTTCAAGCTGGCCACCAGCGGCCCAAGATCCAACGGGTTCAGATGCCCCTGGCCGGGGGAGAAGGTAATGACCTGCCCGCCCAGCGCGCGGATATGCGGCACATAATCAGGACGCGAATCGGCCAGGATCATCGGCACCACGCCCCAGGCGGAGAGCACCGCCAAAAGGCGGTGCACCAGTGAGGTCTTGCCTAGTCCTGGCTGGCCGAGGATGAATGCGGAGGGGTTGGAAATGATGCCGTTGAGGAACCAGGAAATCGGGTCACCGGTCACCAGGGTGTTGCGCAGCAGATGGCGGCCCAATGGGGCACCAATGGTCGGTAATCCGGCACCGTTGACGAAGGGCCAGAACCCGCACACTTGCACGGCTGAGCCTTGGATCTCTACGGGGTTTTCGATGTAGTTCACCGGGCCGCCGCCACGGCGGTTCCAGCCCGCATCGCCTGGAACATGCCGGGACTGGGCGCCCTCGGCCAGCAGGCGGGCGAGCAATCCTGGTTCCTTGGCTGGCTTGGGCGCTGCTTTCTTCGCTGCGCGTTCCAGGCGCGCCACGTCGCGCTTGGACAGGGTGAGGCTGTGGGACTCGGTGAGTTGAGAGAGGGCTAGATCCTCAGGGCTAGTGTGCTGGCGTTTCTTCGAGAGTTTCAGGGGAGTCATTAGAACCACGTCTTCAGCTCGTCGGGGATCATCATGTGATCAGGCACGACCATGCCTAGCGGCAAGCCTGCCTGGAACGTGACCGCTTGGTTCGCCAACGCTTCGCGCACCCGCAGCTTGGCGTGGGAGACCATGCCGGGCACGGTGCGGTCGAATTTCTTCAACTCGGCTTCATCTTTCACGCTGATGGTGATGATCAGCCCGAACCGGGTCAGCCCGGAACCCAACGCTTCTTCCTGGGCGGTTTTCTGCGCGGCGGCGAGCCTCTGGCGGGCACGCACCGATACGCGTTGCTGGGAGCCGGAGAACATCGCATCTTTCTGCTCGTTCTCCACTACGGTGGAGGTCTGATCCGCTGGGATCGGACGATACAACAAGGTCACGCGCTTGCGCAGCGCCCCCTCGCTCGGTGCGGTGAGACGGGCTAGTGAGTTGGACATGAACGCGCCGCGCGGGCCTTCATACATCGTCCACGACTTCGATACCGCCCGATCGTGCCGGTAATGGTCGAACGCGTCCAACGCGAACGACGGGCCAGCATCCTCCCAGACAAGTCCGGTGCCGCCATTGGCTTGGGCTTCTTCCACTGCGACAGCGGTGGTCGGGTCATAAGCCACGCGGGTAAAGTCGATGATTTCCTGGGCCGTATTAGGCCGCACTGCTCCGGCTCCGGTGTTGGCCAGCCCGGAAATGATGCCAGGGAGCTTGTTGCCGATTTCCTCAGCCATTTCTTCCATGCCCCGATCTCCGGCTTTCCCATCGAGGCGGCGGCCGTCAAAGGTCAGGGTAATGCGGGCTACGACTTCGGGAGCGGTGGAGTGATCAGTCTGGGCGATGCGTTCCACGACTTGCTTGGCGAACTCGGGCGCGTCCTCGCGGTGGTTATCCGCCAGCAGCTTTTGCAGCCGCAGGCCCGAGTCCTGGGAAGATTCGATGGTGACGGAGGCACCGCGGATTCCTTCATCCAACCCGCGTTGGGTCAGCCAGTTGGCCCAGTGCGCTACCTGGTTATCCACGTCGGCCTGGTCAATGAGGTTATCGCCGTTGGGGAAGCATTCGAGCACCACGGAGTAGTTGTGGTGGCCACGGGATGAGAGGCGGATCAGGCCGAACGGGTTGCCGTAGGAATCCATGGATTCGGTCAAATGCGATTTGGCCATCAGCCCCGGCAAGCGCACTTGCCCATCGGGGGTGAAGCCGGCGGGGCCGGAAAGATAGACGTGCTTTTTGGATGCGACTTTCTGCCGCTGCGCTAGACGAAGCATGAGTCTCCCATAGATTGAACGGCCTTGCTTTTTCGTGACCAGAAGCAGCACGGCTCCCAGGATGGTGGCCAGGGCGATGATGACGGCGGCCATGATCCAGCCGCGGGCTGCGGTGACAATGACGATAAGGACAATGGGCACCAGCATGAGGCTTTGGCCCATGGACAGGCCCAGCAAGCCTGAGCGGCGCGGCACGGTCAGGTTGCCGAAGGTGTTCGGCTCGATACGCGTATCTGTGATGGCCATGATTATTCGCCGTCCTCGTCTACGAGCTTGCTGGGGTTCGCGCCGTTGGCGATGCCTTTAACGTCGCTCATTTTCTGCAGTGCCTCGTTGAGCTTGTTTGGTGCTTTTGCTCCTGAGGGGCCACCGGAAGGTGGGGTGCTTGAGCCTGGGTCTTTCCCGCCGGTGGTTTGGGATGCGTTGCCGGAATCTGAGGAAGTGGCCCCCGAAGGAGCGGGGGTAGAGCTAGAAGAACTAGACCCGGTTCCGGTAGATCCCGCACCCGTAGATCCGGTGCTGCTGGAAGTGCCGCCGGTTGATCCGGTTCCGGTAGATCCCGCACCCGTAGATCCGGTGCTGCTGGAAGTGCCGCCGGTTGATCCGGCACCGGCAGATCCGGCACCGGCAGATCCAGTGCCGTCACCCGAGGAAGCGCCGCCACCGCTCACAGTGTCCGAAGCACTAGAACCGCCTCCCGTTGTTCCTGCGCCACTGCTGGAACTTCCAGTAACGGCGGAAGACTCAGCACCCTTCCCGGCTGCTGCCGTGGAAGCTGATGTCGAGGCTCCTTGCGTCGTTGTTGCAGCGCCCTTCCCGGCTGCTGCGGCCGCCGCGCCCGCGCCACCAGTTCCCGCGAGAACCGCGGCACCGGCCGCGAGGGTGACACCAGCGCCGAGCGCTGCGCCGCCGGAGAACGCGCCAGCGCCAACACCGGCAGCCGGAACGATGAACTTGATCAAGGCGGGCAACGCCAGTGCCGCCAGCAAGAGGATCAGCAACGCAATGAGGGTGGCATGCATCGCCTCCGGAACTGAGGGTTCTTGTCCTTCTGGGGTGCCGGTAGGGGCAAGAATGCGCAGACCCAGCGAGTAAATTCCCGCCGCCACCGGTTTGAACAACAATAGGGCGACCAGCCAGCCGTTGGCTTTACGCCAGGCTTGCCGTCCCTGCTCGGAGCCACTGGCCGCAGCCAGCACGACGATGAATGCTGAGAGGATCAGGAACATCACGTCGCGAAAATACATGAACAGGAGGTTGATGATGGAACCTAGAAGCAACAGGATATACAGCAAGAAAGCGGTGCCGGGGCTTGCGATGAGGGCCGAGACGGTGGGGAGCATTTGGGTGAGGTCCACTTCGCCCCCGGTGGATCGCTGCACAATCCATTTGGAGAACTCGTCCGAAGCCGTCAAGAGCACCCCGATGCCGACGGCGTAGGCGGTTGCAGCGAGAATCAGGTTCACGATTGGGGTTGCCAAACCGATCAGGCTGTTCTTCACATCTTGGGACATGACGAGCTTGATCAGTCCGAGGAAGAATCCCAGAATGGCGAACCCTGCAACGTACCAGGACATATCTTCTCGAAGGCTGATGACTGCCGCGTTGTTCACGTCTGGGCTTGGTGAGTCCATCCAGAATGTGGAGATCTGTGACATGAAGGCCACAGCACCGTCAAACATGGACTTGATGAACTCGGCAATCGCACTATCAGCAAGGTTTTTGAGGCCTTCACCAATGTTGCAGTTCACCTGCCACCATTCACAACTAGCCTGGTTCGCCACAATAATCGCCTACTTGAACTCTGTGTAAGAACTTGGATCGTTGACTTCGCTCCATGCCGGAGGGCCGGAAGTTAGATCCAATCGCCAGTCATGGTCTTTGTCGCTCCAAGCCAGGCTCACGCTCATAGCCGCATACTGCTCGCCTGCCTTAGAGAGATATTCAACAATGGCACTGTCATCACTGCTATTCATGACTCGGTATCCGAGCATCGGCGGGAAGCCCTCATTGCTCGTACTAGAACCTTGTTCTTCGAAAAGCCGTTGACGATTCATCGATTCAACGGCAGCATCAATCTCTGCACCGGCCGAGAAATCAATTACCAAGGTGAACCCCGCCAGCACCGCACCAGTAGGTGTGTGGCTGAAGCAGCGCCAGAAACCCCCGTCCATCTTCGCTGGCCCATGATCGGCATTCACTGGCAGCAGCATCCCGGCAGGGTGCCGCTTCCATTCAGTGTCCGGGGCATCGTTCGGGAACGAAGTGTCGGTACTTAGCGCAGGGCAGTCCCCGGAAGCTGGCGTGGAAGCCGAAGGCGAATCCGAAGGGGAGGACGGGGAAGCAGTCTCAACCGGTACCGACGGGGCCGGAGCGGGCGGAGCTGTTTCTGGTTCAGAGTTGACGCGGGGGAAGATGACTAGCCCCGCGATCACGATGACCACGATGAAGGCGAGGATACCGCCCCAGAGTTTCCAGTTTCTGCCTAATGGATCATTTTCAGCCATGAGGATCTTCTCTTTCTCTTAGACGGTTCGCCTGTGCTTAGACGAAGACGTTGATGATCGTTCCCGCGCTAATGGCCAGGATGCAGACGATCAGCGAGATGACCAGTCCCTTGAATCCGTTGATTTCCCGTCCGGTGAAGGATGCGAAGGCCAGGAAACCTGCCGAGGCGAGGAATCCGGCTACTCCGAGCAGGATCACGGCCCAGGCGATCCAGTTCAGGATGGTGGTGAACCCTTCGGTGCCTGGTGGCTGTTCTGGGGTTGGGTTGGGGATGCTGGCGGCGAGGTCGATACCGAAGGCCAGGGTTTGTAGCAACATGTGTTTGCCTCTCTATTTGGTGGGAGTGTTGAGGAGTTTGATGATTCGCTTGATGCGCCCGGGTAACCGGGACGGATCGGGTGGGGCATCCAGCCAGGGGTCCATCCAGGGGATATGGGTGCCTCGGGGAACCATGCGCAACAGGCGCTTGGTGGCCTTTTTGCGGGCATCGCTGGTTTTCGGTCCCGCGTCGATCAGCACGAGGGCTGAAAGCTGGGAGCCGGTCAGCTGGCCGTTAGCCCAGGAGCGGACGAAACGGTCCGCGGCGGCCAATCCGGAGTGATCGGTGCGAGCCACCGCAATCACTGGGATAGGCCAGGCGCTGCCTGTCCAGGCGTTCTGCGAGATGGGCCAAGCCTGGCCAACCTCAGATGCGCCATCGCCCAGAAGCGATGCAAGAGTGGATGCGCCTGCACCGCCGTGAAGGCCCATGACGGCAATACCTTCAAAAGCCCCAACATCACTAACAGCCCACGCTTCGCTTGGAGCTTCAAGCATCGGCGATAGTCCAGGTTTCACTGGGCCGGTAACTAGCAAGTCATTACCCATAAGCTCATCTCGAATGTCGAAAGAGTCTTTTTGCGTCACCTGCTTCTCAGAAGGGGCAAAAGGATTCGACACGGCAGACATAGTGCGCTCTCCTTAGTAGAGTGATCAACGGAAAAGAGTTGATCTAACATTTAGTATAAACTCGCATTGAAATCACTGTCAATAGATTTGCCGTAATTAGATTGGAGAAATTCAAAGTTAACGCTTTGAATCGTTAATATGGGCAATATGGTTGACATGGATTTCATATTCATACACATTTGGAGTGTGACCATGAACGATCCAGAAGCCGTCGAGGATCTCATAGCGGATTTGCCGGAATGGGCAACGACCGAGGAGATCGCAGACGTGATGCGCGTAAAAGCGCAGACCGTTCTGAAATGGAACCGTGAATACGGTCTCAAATCAGTGTCCATTGGGTCTCGCGTACGCCGGTACAGGAAGAAAGACGTGCGGGACTTCTTACTGAGAAGCGACGAAACAGCCGACTAACCCAAGGAAGCTACGGGTAGTGAGTTAGATGACGATCATTGATCCACAGAAAGTCCCGGCATTCCCGGTCTACACGCTAAAGATCAGCGAAGGCAGGGAGTCCTTGACTCTGGACGGTGCACAAATTCCTGTGCTTGATGGAGAAGATTTCATCGAGGCAGGGAAAAACGCGATCGTCGCCAAGCTCACCAGCCACAATCTGGGTATGGTTCGGGCACGAGCCATCGACGAATCCAGCGGGCAAGCGTGGGACATGATCATCGCTGCTACCGGGGAAGTCCTAGACCTCACCGAGCAACAAGAAGCCGAACAAGCAGCCAAGGCCCGCAAACAGCGCCGCAACAAACGGCTGATGATCGCCGGAGTGAGCACCCTAGCGGTGCTCACTCTCGGCGGCCTCGGCACCGCCGTGGTCATCGCCAACCAACCCGCCGCCACCGTCCCCGCCTACACACCGCAAGGGGTCGGCGCCACGCTGCCAGCCGCGCCGCCACCGCAGCACTCGGCCACCGCCGCGTGGAGCCACCCCACCCTCGCTGATGCTACGGTCAACATGATCAGTCCTGACCGGTTGCTCACCGTCGATCCAGAAGGCACCGTCACCGGCCGCAACCCGTCCACCGGCCAACCGGTCTGGCGCGGGGACAAAGCCCCGGAAGACCTGGCCAGCATCCACCAGGGCACCTGGGCCGGCAAACCAGTCTATGCCGCCGCAGAGCGCAACGAACTGCGTCTCTGGCCGGTAGAGATGCCCTACGACACCCCGAGCGTGGCACCAACCAGCATCGGGCTGGAACCAGGCCAAACAGCACGCACCGACACCCACACCCCCTACATCGAACTGGGAGACTGGTATATCCGTGTCCCCGATACGGCTGGCACGCTGCATGATGTGATGATCCCACCCGGATCGACCGTGCTGGACGTGGCAGCCGATGGAACCATCACCACGATCAGCGCCACCAGAATCTACACCCTGGATAACACCGGGAAGATCCTGGAAGAGAAGAACTTCACCGCGCCAGACGGTGCCACGAAATACCCGGCACGAGTGTGGCTGCTCGATGACACCCACGCCCTGCTGGCGTGGGATGACACCGAACGCGTCATGGGAGTGCTGAACACCAGCACCGGTTCAATGCTGTTCTCCGGAACGCCACGGGCAATCCCCAACGCCACCGAACCCCTTCTGGTGGACAAGGAAGCGAAAACCGCAGCTATCGGAAGCGTGGGAATCAGCTACAGCGACCAGGCAGACCTCATAGACCTTCCTGCCGCTGACCTGTCAGCAATCCACGGAAACCTGATCTACGCGAACAGCAACAACGGGCCAGTCACCCTGGACCTCGCCTCCCCGGAGGCCGAGCCGGAGACGTGGGCGAACTACCGGGCCGAAGATCCCGCCCCGGCACTGGTCACCGATGACGCGGTGTATTTGGTGGCAACCCAGCTGGATAACACCACCGTCTATCGCTCCAACCGCGAGCAGTAGGGAGTTCTGGCATGGAAGAACAGGGTGGCGGAGCCAAAATCATCCTGGCAGTCCTCGGTGTCCTTCTCCTTCTGGTCATCACCCCGATCATTCTGTTCATGGGCGGTGGGGACAGCGAAGAACCCGATCCCAATGCCCCCTGTGTCATTGAAGGAACCCCCATCGGCAAGGGCAACGACGGAACATCGACGGTGAAAATTCCCGAACAGTACCGGGAAGCCGTGGAGAAGTCCGCCAATACTGCTGGGCTTCCCGTCGGGATCATCGCCGCGCAAATCCAACAAGAATCCGGCTGGAACCCCAAAGCCGTCTCCCCAGTGGGAGCACGAGGCATTGCCCAGTTCATGCCCGGCACCTGGGAGGAATGGGGCAACGGTAAAGACCCATTCGATCCGTTCGCTGGCCTCGATGCCCAAGGCCGCTACATGAAACATCTCGCCGGACAAATCGCGGATCTGGCCAGCAACGAGAAAGAAAAAATCCAATTCACCCTGGCCGCCTACAACGCCGGAGCAGGCAACGTCCAAAAATACGGAGGCATCCCGCCCTTCGAAGAAACCCGCCACTACGTGGAAACCATCATGGGCAACGCCCAGATGGACTATTCCTCAACCTGCGAAGCACCCGGCGGCTTCGACTTCGGGGAGCTGCAAGCCGATGAATGGGCACACCCCATGCCCAATTCACGCATGACCTCGCCGTTCGGACCACGCGCTTGCCCGCTGTCCAGCTGCGCTGGCATGCCGTTCCTCTTGAAGCACGAAGGCATCGACCTGGCCGGATCAGACCCCTACTTCTACGCTCCCACAGACATGAAAATCACCTATGCCAGCATCGGGAACATCGACAAGCTCTACGGCTCCTACGGCAACTACATTTTCGCCCAGATGACCGAAGCCCCTTACCTGGTGTTCGAGTTCCACGAAGCCCAAGACAACTCCCTGCTGGTGAAAACCGGAGACGTAGTGAAGAAGGGAACCCCGCTGGGCAAACCAGGAGCTACCGGCAATTCCAGCGGCATCCACGTCCACTTCCAGATCAACAACCCGAAAACCAGCGTGTTTGACCGTCCAGCGATCAACAACGGCACAACCTATGACCCGGTACCGATCCTTCGACAGCAAAAGGTGAACATCCAATGAAACACCCCACAATCCTCGCCCTGGCCCTGGCCGTAGGACTCGCCACGGGCCTAGCCGGATGCACCCCCGCCAGCACTGAGACCGAAACAAGCAGCAGCCCGAGCGTTGCCCCAACCACGGCCACCCCCACCGCGCCAGCACCTAGCGCCAGCCACGAGCACGGGAATGCCGTGGATGATCCAGCCAAAATCGAATTGGCGAAGCAAGCAGCCACGATCATGACCACCTGGGACCCGAACAAGGACTTCAACCGCACCGCAGCCGAAATGCGCGCCAAAAATCTCATGACCAGCGAACGGGCCAAAGAAGTCATTGCCCCGGAGCGGCCCGCGACCGGCGTTGAATGGCTGACCGCCGCAGAGAAGAAGGCGACCAGCAAGCCCACGGTGAAACTCATGACCGAGCACCACGAGCAAGACACTGTTGCGATCACCGCCACCTGGCAATGGGTCACCAAGGACGGGGAATCCTGGGCAGGGGAAGGGAAGCAGACGTTTTACTTCACCTTCACCGACACCGAACCGTACAAGATCCGCGACTACGTTTCATCTATCCAATAAAAGCCCCTCCGGCGCAGCCGATGTCCTCTTGAAGAAAGCGAAAACACCATGAGCACCACCGAAGAACTCATTAAGGCGACCGTCAACGCAGACGGCAGCGCAACCGTGATCATTGAGGGGAAAACCCACGAATTCACGGCAGATAATGAAGCCGCTGCACGAGCACAAACCGTGGAACTGGTCAGTTCCCACGCAAAGAAAGAAGGCAGCGTCGTACGCGCCGTCATGCACGATTCCCAAGGCTCTTGGCCAGTGAAAGTCCACCCGAATGGCACCGTGGAGCCTGACACGACGAACCAACCGCAGCGCCGAGAGAAACCAGCACGCCGCCGCGCTGATAGCCCAGTAACCCATGTGGCCACCACCGAACCAGCAGTCATTGACCAAGCGGCCGCACAAGACACTGAGGAAACACCAGAACAGCCAGTGTCCGAGGCACCGGCCTCAACGGAACCTACCGCCGAAGGGGAAGAACCAGCAATGGAAACCGTGCAAGCAAAGGTACCCCAAGGACAAACTACGCCGCAGCCAGCTACGGCAGCTAAAGCCCCCCAAGATAATCCCTTCGCCAAGAAGTCTCCTACCCAGGACAGCGCCCCGGCAACGCGCCGCGAAGCGCGGCAAAGCTTCCTAACCCAGGAACAAGTCGAAGAACCAGCCACCAAAGGCTGGCGCGGCACCATGACCCGCATGGGCATCCGCATGGCCCCGAGCGAGGACGAACGCGCTGAGCGTGCAGATGTGCAGGCCGTGAGCCAGCATTGGCCAGGCCCCCGCACCATCGCCATTGTCAACGGCAAAGGAGGGGCAGGGAAAACCCCCACCACCGTCCTGCTCAGTGCGATCTTCGCCCGTTACGGCGGGGCAGGTGTACTGGCTTGGGACAACAACCAAACCCGAGGCACCCTGGGCTGGCGCACCGAGCAAGGCCCGCACGAGGCGACCTTGTTGGAGCTGCTACCTGAATCAGAAAAGCTCCTGGGCACCGGGGCACAATCCGCAGACCTAGCCCATTTTGTGCACCACCAGACCCGAGACCGGTTCGACGTGCTGCGTTCGAAGCCAATGGAATTGGCCAGCGCACAGCGCGTTGATGCCGAAGACGTGGACGCAATTCACCGCGTGGCTTCGAAGTATTACCGGCTGATCTTCATTGACTCAGGAAACGACGAGTCAGATCCGATGTGGCGGCGCATGATCGACCACACTGATCAGCTCGTCGTGGCCACCACCACCCGTGATGACCACGCCGAAGCCGGCGCGCTGCTGCTGGAAGCACTCGCGCAGCAAAACGACAAGGCACACGCCCTGGCACAAAACGCCGTAGCAGTGGTGACCCAGGCAGATTCCAAAGCCACAGCAGCCGACGTGAAGCGCGTGGCCGATGGATATAAAACCCTGGCCCGCGACGTAGCGACTATTCCATTTGATCCAGCCATTGTTGACGGAATCCTGCGCTACGACGCGCTACGCCCGAACACGCAGCGGACCTGGCTGGCCGCCGGAGCTGCTGTAGCCCGCGGACTATAGGAATTGACCGGGAAAGGACGTTCCCACAAGACATGTAATTTTGGGATCGATGCATATAAGCTCAGAATTTGCTGGGGAAAGAATGGGCTTCCTTTCTCACTCAGTGTAGGACGAATGTAAATCGCATTCATTTAGTCAGGCGTAGGGTGCAGATCATGACGACAGCGAAAGTTGTCGTACTCGTTATCGTTGAGAGCTAGGAAGAAAATGGCCACGAATCCTAAGTACCAAGTATTTATCAGTTCTACTTTTGAGGATCTGAAATCTGAACGTGATCAAGTAATTCGTGCAGTTCTTGAGATGGGGCACATACCTGTAGGTATGGAGATGTTTAGCGCTGCTGATGACGAGCAGTGGAAGATCATAGCTCGGCACATTGAAGAAAGCGATTACTACGCTGTATTAGCAGCCCACCGGCTTGGGTCTCTAACGGAAGATGGAATTAGCTATACCCGGAAAGAGTATGAATACGCTAGGGAAAAAAACATTCCTATTCTGGGCTTTGTATTAGATGAGAACACGAGCTGGCCTCCGCAATTTGTGGATTCGGAGCCTAAAGCCCGTGACGATCTACAAGACTTTAAGGCACTGATTCGTGAAAAGCCAGTAAGTTTCTGGTCTTCTGCTGATGATCTTTATGGCAAGTTCTCTGTGGCCTTGATGAAAGCAATCACTGCGAATCCTCGCGAAGGATGGATACGAGCATCTGAGGCTGGTGCCGGGCCTGAAATCACAGCTGAGGTTATCCGTTTAAGTTCAGAAAACGCTGCTCTACGTAAACAGCTAGAAATGGCTCAAAAGGACGCCGACAAAGAACATAAAGATGAAATTCGGCAGATTTTGTCGACTTTGGGATCTACAACCAGATCGGTTTCTTACCGGTACGACTCGCATGGGAACTGGGAGACCGCCAAAATCACGCTTCAGCTAGTGTTTCGTGCCCTCGGTCAAGACATGATGATTGAAGCATCGTCGAAGGATCTATCTCGTTCACTCGCAATGTCTATAAGAAGAAACAAAAGTAGGGGGTGGGATATCGTCGCAATGAATCAGCTGCGAGGTTTACTGGCGGACTTCCTGACCTTGGACCTGGTAAGTCCTTCCACTCGGAAACATCCAATCAGTGACAAGAGTGAATATTGGTCCCTGACAGATACAGGTATAGAGGTCCTGAAGGCTATTCGCAAAGCGAGGATACATGAACCCACCGTAAGCGAGCCAGAGGATGAATCGAGCGAAGAAAATGAAAGCTGAATCATTTGAAGGTAAACAGTGTGGCGTGTCGCGCCACCCTTAAGGTTACCGATAACCCTAGAGTGTTTGTATGACTATCAAACGACGGCCTCGTGGAACTCTCCACGAACCCACCTCTATCGGATGGAAGGTCGAGAAGGCAAGTAAGGATCGTTTTGCCGAGCTTGCTGAAAAATCGGGGTATACCAGTGCCGCGTTTTTTGACCTCATGGTGAAAACCGTCGAACTTGATAGTCGAGGAATCCCAGCATGGGTGCCTACTGAAATCGAAAAGGACCAGCTGCCTATCGATAAGCCTTAAAAGGAAAAGGCCGCGCAGTGCGCGACCTTTCCTAAGAATCCGAATCTGACCTGCACTACTCGCCAAAGTCTTCGCAGATCAGATTGACCAGAAGCTTCCGGTTACCAGCCGGACGCTCCCTTCAGTACATTCCAAACCAGAAATGCCTATATGACTATAGTAGCGCCTCCACGCATCCAATCAAGCACCAACAGCCCGGAAACGGGGCCGCAAGACGCGATACAAGCCACAACGACGCGTCACTGCACCCGCCCGGCAGACGGCCGCGTAGCAGCGATCCTGGCCCATGCAGCCCAGGGACACCGCCCTTTCACCAAAGCTGAAACCCCCGAAGGATTCACCGCTAAGGGAAAAAGCCAGTTCAATGCGGCCAAAGAAGCCCTCGCCACCAAACACGCCCACACACCGGCACCCCTGCACATCAAGCGTGTCTCACGCGCCCAGGAAACCTCGCCCCGCGCGATTGCCTGGGCCATCCCCCACGGCAGCAAGAAAATCGACCACACCGCCCAAGCCTGGCGCGCCACACGCTCACTGGACGAACTGCTATGCCGCCGAGCGGACTGCAAACGCAACATCCTCGCCGTGCTCTGGGTACTCCTCCGCTACACCGACCACGAGAGCATGACGGTGCGCATCACATGGGACACCATCGCCACCAAAGCACGCGTATCCCGCGCCACCGTAGGCAACGCCCTGCGCTTCCTGCGCACCCACGGCATCCTCGGCATCGTCGCCTCAGGCCGCAGCGCACAATACGCCGCCAAAGCAGGACAACCAGCCACCAACGAAGCCCCCGTCTACGTCATCACCCGCCCCATCGGCCTCGGACTACGCCCCCAAGACGCCGAAGACACCACCACAACCCGCCCAACCCACCAAACCTCCAACCGCACGGCCTGTGGAAATAACTTAGAACCCCTCCCCGTAGGGGGGTTAACCACTTACGAAGTAAGTTCCTACACGCGCACGCGCGAGAAAAACACTCACAATGAGCCGCTACGCGGCACTGAAAAACCTTTTGGGCACGGCTCCGCCGTGCGAACTCACCACAGCGATGATCGACCAGTCGAACTGTGGCCAGCTCACAGAACGATCAGCTCTAGAGGACAGGGGCTATCGGCTGCCGCTGAAATCTTACGTCGCATGCCAGATTTTGCCCGTTTTTCCAAGAAAAACGTGCTCAACATGTTCAAGCCCTTCTTCTCCAACGGATGGACAATCACAGATATCCAACACGCCCTCGAATGGCGCACCACCCCAGGCCTGCACGGCAAAGAAGCCTGGGGAGCACTCCCCCAGCACAACCGTGAAACTCAGTCCTACATCGACTACTGCCGAATCTTGCGCGCAGCGATCCTGCACCGCATGAACCAATGGCGCACCCCCACCGGAGAAATCATGCTCAGCCGATCCCAACAAGCAGCAGCCGCCAGCAGCCACGCCCGAGCCGCCGCACGCGCCGCAGCCGAACGCAGAGCCAAACATGCCATCAACCAACCAAAACAACAAACCGCAGCTACACGGGGCGCAGCCAAAGTCAGAGCCGCCCTTGCAAAATCTCGATCGAAAAAGTAGACGTCTCACCTGATGCGTCTTCAGTCGACTGCAATAAAGGTTTCATGAAATCTTTATTTATTTCATGAAATATTTACTGTAGCCGCAAAGCTGAGAAGGCCCCTTCATAGATACCTACGCTCAGACAGCTAGTGATTATTGATTCGCCTGAGGAGAGATACTTTCCGCAATATGGCGCGAGATTGACTTGATGCGCGAAGGGCTGTGCACCAGTGTTGGGATGACCTCAAGAAGTCTGCACGAGGGCGCATCAGCTTTGGAAACAAATCATTCTTTCATGCAATAAATATTTATTTATTGCATGAAAGAATGATTTCAGGTAGAATAGAATCATGCAAACGATCATGGTTTATAGCGAGTCCGGTGGCGTATCCAAAACAACCACTGCTGTTTCGCTCGCGATGGTGGCTGCCGAAGCTGGCAAGAATGTGTTGCTGATTGATCTGGATCCAAGAGCTGCAACCACCAAATGGACGGCAGTTCAGCCACGCGAGGCAGGATTGGATGTTGGTGCGATACTTGCGGACGAGGACCCTGAGGGTTGGGCTGACGAATTAGCCGTATCGTCTCACTGGAGCCCAAATTTACGAGTTCTGCCGTCATCGAGGTCGGTGTCCAACCGCGAGAAAGACAGTTCCGATCACTTGGATATCCGGCTGAAAACTTCCTTAATCGGCTCTTCGGCTGATCTAGTGGTAATCGATTGCCCCAACCGTCAAGGTGGCCCGCTCACCCAAAGCGCTTTGAACGCTTCTGACACTGTTGTATACGCTGCCAAGCCGACCGTTGATGGCATAGATGGATTCGAAGGAGCGAAAATCACGGTTGACAAGTTCCTAGCTAGCCGGAAGCGCCTCGGATTGGCAGCAGGGCTGAGAGAAGCTGGGATTGTTATCGGTGGGTATAAGGACACAATCACACCGCGGGCAGTAATTAGCTCCGTAGATGAACTTCGTGAAACAGGTCTACTCCTAACGCCCCTCGTGCCAGAACGAACCATCGTTCAAGATGTTCGTTTAGCAGGGGAGTGGTACGGAAACTACCGCAAGGGAGCACCAGTCTTAGAAGCTTACAAGGAACTAGCAAGGACGATTATCAGATGAACCAAGAACTACCGGAACGGCCAGCGTTAGGGAAACGAAGGGTTCCGCGCCCTGCACCTGACGTCAATGTGGACCCTGTTGAATCGATACCTGCTATAGAAAAGCCAGCAACTAAGCCAGTTGCAGCTCCGGCAGAGAGAAAGATCGTGCGTGTACCTTTTAGCAACAGACTATCGGAAACAACCATGGATACACTCGCGCGGGTAAAAGCCGAAACCAAGATCCCCATCTACGAAGCTATCGAATTAGCAGTTGCAGAGAAGTGGTCTGAGTTTGAAAGAAATAAATAAATATTTCTTTCTTTCATGAATGATTGATTGATGGCGGGAGGGCGAGTTCCATCCCGCCATCTTTAGTTCCGCCTATTCACCGTGATCGCTGGCTGGTGATCCTGGTGCTGGTTGTAGTAGCTGGTCATCGCCCACGCAGAGAGGATCTTGGCCTGTTTCTGGTGCTTCTGCAGCCGTGCGGAGGCTTGCTGGGCATAGATCCCCATCACCTGCTCCATCCCCACCCGATCGGTGATCGGATCGGAGAAGCTGCGGGAGAAGATCAACTGGTCCTTGATCGCCCGTTCTTCTTCCATCGGGATGCAGGGTGTCCCGCGCAGTTCTAGCACGGTGCGCATCTGCACAATGGAGAACTTATCCCGGATTCTTACCTCGTTCGCATCGCGCAGGTCTTTAGCCGTCCAGATGCCCAACCCGCGCAGCCGTTTGGTCAGCCGCGGGCCGATACCCCACACCTCCACCACCGGCAGACGCGCCAACAGATTCTCGGTGGTCTGCGCGGGGGCGCGATCCCACACGCACACCCCACCCAGTTCTTTGATGTGTTTGGCGGTCTTGTTCGCCATTTTCGCCAGCGTCTTGGACTTGGCGATCCCCACACAGACGGGCAACCCGGTCAGCCGGAACACCTCCGCCTTGATCTGGTCTCCCAGGGTTTGCAGCTCATCCAGGGTGCCGGACACGCCCAGGAACGCCTCGTCAATGGAATAGACCTCCACCCACGCCGAGAAACGGCCTAAAAGCTTCATGACCCGGGCGGACATTTCCCCATACAGCTCGTAATTAGAGGACTTCGCAACCAGCCCGAGGCGCTCAGCGTCGGCCGCGAGTTTGAACCACGGCGCACCCATCTCAACGCCCAGGGCTTTGGCTTCGCTGCTGCGCGCGACCGCGCAGCCATCATTATTGGACAGCACGATCACCGGGCGGGCTTCGAGCTTCGGGTCAAAGACCCGTTCGCAGGAAACATAGAAGCTATTCACATCCACGTGAGCGATGTATTCGCCCCGCTGCGCCGGGGTGGGGAGTCTAGAGGTGATGGAGGCATGTGGTGGCCACACCCCAGATCCGGAAATCCGACAGTTCCGCCAGGTGCAGGTCGGGGTAGTCCGGGTTCTCTGCTTTCAACACCACCCCGGCAGGGCCAATGGATAACCGTTTGACGGTCATTTCCCCGTCGATCACCGCAATCACCACATGCCCATCTCTAGGCTGAATCGACCGATCCACGATCAGCTCATCCCCATCGCTGATCCCCGCCCCCTGCATCGACTCACCAGACACCCGCACAATGAACGTGGAGACCTGGTCACGGATCAGCATCTCGGATAAATCAATCTTCGTATCGGAGTAGTCCTGGGCGGGGGAAGGGTAGCCCGCCGGGATACGATCCAGGGCCATAGCGATCACCCGTTGCGGCGGGGTCGCCAGTGCACATACTTGTATTCGATCAACTTTCATTGCATCACCAATCTTTAGAATATATATTCTAACTTTTGAGTGTAGGGGAGAATGTCGACAAGAAAGGGCCATGCGTTACCGTATGCCGCTTATCGGATTGCTGTTTAGCGACTGGAATGTCGGCTCGCTCTGGCAAGCTTGGAGAACATCGACAAGAAATGGGGCGCTGGTGACCACGGAATCTATCAAGTTCATGCTGCAGGATATTGAGACAAAGTATGAGGAGCGAGCTGACTCTCCAGAGTTCGTGCGTCTTTATAAAGGCTCCCGACGGGAGCATATGTTTGCCGTGCTTCATGAGGAACTGAATCAGCATTTTGATGCGATCAACGGACGCGCAGAAACAACCGGTCATTACTGGGCTGATAACAGCAGAGCCATGCTCGATTTATTGAAGGATCTAAAGAATGACCTCTATACCCTAAAGCGTGCAGGAGTAGACATCACTTTGCATGCCGCATACCAGAACGCCATTGAGCGTTGCAGGCCTTGGCTCTCCTACAGTGGTGGCAGTGCTGTCCCGGAAGGTTTCGAACCGATCGAAATCATCAAGTATGAACCTGTTTTTACGGAGAATGCTTTGGTCGAACTTAAAAAACAGCAAGAGCCCATTGAGCCTAAGATGATCGGCAAAGGTTCCTACGCCCATGTCTATTCCTACGTTGATCCTGATTACGGCATCAAATTTGCCATTAAACGGGCCAACCGAGATGCGGAAGAAAGAGACCTACTCCGTTTCCGCAAGGAATTCGACGTGATGAAGAACCTCAGCTTCCCCTACATTCTTGAGGTCTACAAGTACGACGAATCACGCAACGAATATCGAATGGAGCATTGTGATGCAACGTTGCGTCAGTACATCTCCCAACGCAACAACAACTTGCATTTTTCAACCCGGAAACGGATAGCCCTGCAGTTCCTTTACGGTATGAGCTACATCCATAGTCAAAAACTATTGCATCGTGATATCAGCCTGCAAAATGTTCTGATGAAGGTGTACGAAAGCGGTGCCGTCTTGGTCAAGCTCTCTGACTTCGGCCTGGTCAAAGAGCATGAATCCACCTTTACCCGTGCTCATACGGAAATGCGTGGGACCATCCTTGACCCGACGCTGGATAAATTTCGAGACTACAGTGTTCTGAACGAGATCTACGCAATTGGCCATGTTCTCTCCTTCATCTTCACTGGACGTCAATCGATAGCCATTGGTAGTAACGATGTGGACCGTATTGTTCAAAAATGTGTGGCGCACAATCTATCAGAGCGCTATCCATCGGTATCCGAACTGATTGCGGATGTAGAGAATCTTGATGTTCCAGCCCATTCAATTTCTGGTTCTGGAGACGAAGCCTAACCAAGCCAGCTATTAGCCACGCCTGGTCGGTTGACCGTCAATTCCATCTTTCGCTTTCCAGCTGGAGATAATTGGAGTTATGACTGCTCAGACCTTTGCCGATGTCTTCGACGACCTCTACTTTTCAGCAACGAGCCAGAGGGACAAAGGCAGCAAGTTCGAGCGTCTGCTCAAACGGTACCTGCAGGTGGAGCCGAAGTACGCCGACCAGTTCTCTCAGGTGTGGTTGTGGCAGGAATGGCCGGACCGCAACGGGATCGTTGATACGGGCATCGATCTGGTGGCCGAAGACAGGTACACCGGCGATCTAGTGGCGATCCAGGCGAAGTTCTACGATCCGGCTCGCCCGCTGCCCAAGCAGTCGATCGATTCTTTCTTCACCGAGCTGGGCAAGTCCCCGTTCACCGGCGGCATGATTGTCTCCACGACGGATAACTGGTCCAAGCACGCCGAAGCTGCTCTGCTGAACCAGTCCAAGCCGATCCAGCGGATCCGGTTGAAGGACTTCGAAGAATCGACCATTGACTGGTCCCAGTTCAGCCTCGAAGAACCTGAAGTCTTGGTCCAGCTGCCGGGCAAGCAGCCACGCAAGTACCAGCAAGAAGCCATCGACGCAGTGACGAAGGGTTTTGAACTGCATGATCGGGGCAAGCTCATCATGGCTTGCGGCACGGGCAAGACCTTCACCTCGCTAAAGCTCGTCGAAGAACAGGTGCCGGTCGGTGGATCGGTGTTGTTCTTGGTTCCATCGATTGCGCTATTGCAGCAGACGTTGAATGAGTGGACTGCGCAGGCCGAGGTGCCGTTGCGTCCGTTCGCGGTCTGCTCCGATGCTTCGGTGGGACGAGCCCAGCATGAGGACGTGGCGGTTCACGATCTGGGATTCCCTGCCTCGACGGACCCGGCCAAGCTGGTGAACCGGTACAAGATCTCCACCGGCCAGGAGACTTTGAGCGTGGTGTTCTCTACGTACCAGTCCATCGATGTGATCCATCAGGCCCAGGAATTGGGGTTGCCGCAATTTGATTTGATCGTGTGCGATGAAGCGCATCGCACCACCGGTATTTCCCAGCCCGGGGCTGATGATTCTGCGTTCGTGCGGGTCCATAATCCCGAGTACCTGAAGGCTGCCAAGCGGCTGTACATGACAGCGACCCCGCGGATTTATGTTGAGGATTCAAAGAACAAGGCTGCCAAGGACGGGGTGGCCGTCTACTCCATGGACGACGAGACCACCTATGGTCCGGAGTTCCACCACCTCGGGTTCGGCCGTGCGGTGGAAATGGGGCATCTGGCGGACTACAAGGTGCTGATTCTCGCGGTCGATGAAGAATCGGTAGCAACCAGTTTCCAGGACCTGCTGGCCAACGACGGGGACATGAACCTGGATGATGTGGCCCGCATCGTGGGTTGCTGGAACGGGCTGTCCAAACGCGGGGTGAACGGGGAACGTCTATCGATCACCGACACCACCCCGATGCACCGTGCGGTCGCCTTCGCTCGGAATATCAAGGAATCCAAGGCGCTAGCCAACCAGTTCGAAAAGGTCGGCCGCGAACTGCTGGTGAACCGCTCCGAGGGCGCGTCGAAACTGAAGCTGGAAGCCGAGCACGTGGATGGCACGTTCAACGTGCTGGCCCGCTCGCAGCGCCTGGACTGGCTGCAGCAGGACGCCGGCGAGGACGTGTGCCGGATCCTGACCAACGCCAAGTGCCTCTCCGAAGGCGTGGATGTCCCCTCGTTGGACGCGGTGCTGTTTTTGAACCCGCGTAACTCGCAGGTGGACGTGGTGCAGTCCGTGGGCCGGGTGATGCGCAAGTCCACCGCCACGAACAAGGAATACGGGTACATCATCCTGCCGATCGCGGTGCCGGCCTCCCAGGACCCGACGACCGCGTTGAACGACAACAAGAAGTACAAGGTCGTGTGGGACGTGCTGCAAGCGCTGCGCGCCCATGATGACCGGTTCGAGGCGATGATCAACAAGATCGACTTGGACAAGAAAGCCAACAAGACCATCGACGTGATTGGCGTCGGCGGAGACGGCACCGAGAGCGGCACCGAGGGGAAGAACGATCCGGGGGCGACTGAGGCGCTGTTCACGATGGCGAACGCCGCCGAGTGGGAGAACGCGATCTTCGCCCGCATGGTCAAGAAGGTCGGGGACCGGCGCTACTGGGAAGACTGGGCCAAGGACGTCAAGGACATTGCCGACCGTCAAGTCACGCGCATCAACACCATCCTTGACAGCGAAGACCCCCGCCCGGCGCAGGAGTTCGAGGTGTTCCTCGACGGATTGCGCGGCAGCCTGAACGACGGCATCACCCGGGCGGACGCAGTGGACATGCTGGTTCAGCACCTGATCACCAAGCCGGTGTTCAACGCACTCTTCGAGGACTACGACTTCGCCGGGCACAACCCGGTCTCCAAGGTCATGGATTCCATGCTTACCCTGCTGGATTCCTACAACCTGGATTCAGAAACCGCGCACCTGGAGGAGTTCTATCGCTCCGTACGAGTTCGGGCTGAGGGCATTACAGACGCAGCGGGGAAGCAGAAAATCATCACCGAGCTCTATGAGCGGTTCTTCAAACTCGCTTTCCCCCGCGTAGCCAAGGCCATGGGTATCGTTTACACCCCGATTGAGATCGTGGATTTTATCCTGCGGGCCGTCAACGACGCACTGGCGGAACATTTCGGCGCATCGATCACCGATGCTGGCGTGCATGTCCTAGATCCGTTCACCGGCACCGGCACGTTCATCGTCAGGCTGCTGCAGTCCGGGCTGATCGATCCGCAGGATTTGCTGCGGAAGTATACGCAGGAGCTGCACGCGAACGAGATCCTGCTGATGGCCTACTATATTGCCGCGATCAACATCGAAGCGACCTTCCACGCCCTGCAACAAGAGAAAGCTGCCGTGTCTGGGCTGGATCCGGCATCGATCGGTTATGAATCGTTTGATGGGATCGTGCTCACCGATACGTTCCAGATGAGCGAGGACGGCGACGTGCTGGACACGACGGTGTTCACCAGCAATAGCGATCGTGTGACAGAACAGAATGCATTGGATATTCGAGTTATCATCGGCAATCCTCCCTATTCAGTAGGCCAAGAGAGCGCCAATGACAATAATGCCAATATTTCTTATCCAACCCTTGACGCTTCGATTGAACGGTCATACGCCGAGAAATCAAACGCGGATCTCAAAAGAAATCTCTACGACTCGTATATTCGAGCCATCCGCTGGGCATCTAACCGTATCCTCACTTCGCAGGACGGCGGTGTTGTTTGCTATGTTTCGAACGGAGGTTACATTGACTCCACTTCCGCTGATGGTATGCGCAAAACCCTCACCACCGAGTTCCATGACATCTACGTCTATAACCTACGTGGAAACCAGAGGACTGCAGGAGAACAAAGCCGGAAAGAAGGAGGTAAGGTCTTCGACGCTGGGTCGCGGAATACTGTAGCGATCCTGCTATTGATCAAGCGCTCCGGACCCGTGACAGAATCCGTGCTGCACTACAAAGACATCGGGGACTACCTCGACCGGAAGCAGAAGCTCGCACTCGTCGACCATGCATCCTTGAACTCCTTGGATTGGGAGACGATCGTCCCCAATCCAGAAGGCGACTGGATCAACCAGCGCGACCCAAACTACAATTCCTACCCGTTAATTGGCGACAAGAACGATAAGACGGGACATACGATATTCGAGTTGAATGGACCTGGGCTTGTAACTAGCCGAGATGCTTGGGCCTATAACTTCAGCCGCTCTATGGTTGAACAGAATATTTCTCAGATGATTCAAAACTATAACGGCGAACTCGACCGGTGGTTGCAGTCGAATAGGCCAGTTCCGGTTAGTGATTTTGTCAATCCGAATCCAAAGAGAATCAGTTGGTCTCGAGGCTTAAGGAAGGCTTTGGAACGTGGGAAAGAACTGCAGTTTTCAAAGTCATCGATTCGCCGGGCACTGTACCGCCCGTTCCAGAGGCAGAATGTCTATATGGATTCGTCTGTCAACGAAGGAATCGGTCAGCAACGTCGACTTTTCCCTACTGTGGACATAACGAATTTTGGGATCTACTGTGCTGGTGCCGGTTCCGCAGTACCATTCAGTGTCATCATGACTGACATGATCCCAGACCTGCACGTTACTGGTGCAGGTAGTGGGGGGCAGTTCTTCGCCCGGTACTCCTATACCGCACCAGCTTTCGGTACCCTTTTTGACGAGTCGGAGAAGCGGGACAACATCACCGACTGGGCCCTGGCTGAGTACCAGAATACTTACGGCGAGCAGGTCACTAAGGGCGATATCTTCCACTACGTCTACGGCCTGCTGCATTCCACTGAGTATCGGGAACGCTACGCAGCCGACCTGAAGAAGCAGCTGCCTCGCATCCCACAAGTCGCCGGCCTGGAACGGTTCACCAAGTTTGTACAGGCCGGGCAGGAGCTAGTAGAACTTCACATCAGCTACGAAGACCTCACCCCATACCCTCTGACCGAGACAGTCTTACCGGGGGCACCGGAGAACGAATACGAGCGATTTGCCGTGACCAAGATGAAGTACGGTGGCAAAGCCGGTGCTTGGGACAAGACCCGAATCCGATACAACCAATTCATTGATATCGAAGGCATTCCATTGGAAGCCCAGGAATACATGCTCGGCTCCCGCTCGGGGGTGGACTGGATCCTGGAACGCTACCAGGTCAAGACTGACAAGACCTCGGGGATCGTCAACGACCCCAATGATTGGTCCCGGGAGCACCGGCAGCCACGGTACATTATCGACCTCATCGGACGGATTGTGGCATTGAGTTTGGAAACTAACCGGATCATAGGAGAATTGCCGACGTTGAAGATCGACTGAACCTGAGCTTTTGCGTTCGATGGAGGGCTGAGCCAGCCTAAGAACGGCAATTTTAGTGAAGCCAGTACCCGTTGTCATGATATTGGTTCTGAGTAGTGGTTTGATGTTGTTTCTGTTTCCTAAAAAGGTCCTTAAGCGATCTAATCTAGAGTCTAGAGATGAACATTTTTGGGTTACTGAGTAATTGCGTTGGGATTTGCTCTTGGAACTAGCGAAGCGTATCAAGGATGCTGGGTGGCACTGGTGGGAAAGGATCTGTGGTTTTGATCTCTCCAGCAAGGACCGACATGAATTCAGAATCTGTGTCGGATTCGCCAAACTCGAATCCTGCCACAGTCCAGTGTGAAGAGAGTTTTTCGACAGCCTTTCGGCGTGTAGCTGTGTCTAGCTCATCCGCATAGAACGGTGAGGGCTCCAGTACTGCGACAGCCTCTGGGGCAAGATCCGTAAGAGCCCGGACTGCATTCGTTACTAGAAACAGTCCAAGATTTTGTCCGCGGATGTTCTCATCGAGCTCGACCGAGGAAATATAGACCATACCTGCCCCTCCGGCGATTTCGACCGTTGAAGCTGCGAACGCAGCGGAAGCCAGCGTTGTAGACGATACTTCATCGGCGCAGTCGAGGAATGAAGCTGCGGAATACCCAAAAGGTACCACTACGAAATGAGCGCGCCCCACTGACTTTATGCGTCCTCGGTTTTCGTGGAACAAGACAAGTTCAGCTGTGTGCTCTCTTGCGCCGACATCATGAACTGAAGGTGCTTCTGTGCGCATCTCGATAGTCCAGTAGAAGTCTTCTGAATTGGGGTCATCTGTTTTCATGGAATTATCATGTCATTGGTCACTGACAATTGAGGACAGAACGGGAACTCTAATCCTTTGCTGGTTCCCTTTTGTTAGTGGATGTTTGCGATTAGCATCGCGCGAAGTTCGCTACGAGACTCATGTATAGCTTCGGCATGCCAGTTTTCAGTTATCTCCACCATGGTTTCTTCGCACTGACTATATGGACTGGGATCTCTTCAATCCGTAGTGGGCGTTCGGGGATAGAACGGATACTGTAAGGGGAAATCCGCTCAGTCTTGTGCTCCTCTGCCAGGAAGTCTGCAGCTAGCTTATTCAATTGCCCTAATTCTTCGAGGGCTTGCGACAGTAATATATTGAGCCGGTGGACTTCTGCCTCTGCCGCGACCCGGCGCTCATGAAGCGTAACCGACTGATATCCACACCATTGGCGCAGAATTTCATGAACCGGCTTATCCCATTCGAGATATATCCTATATTCGTATTCCGGAGGGGTTGACTCCATTTCATTGGTCTCAAAGTTGGTTCTACTTCCGCCTTCTTTGCATTTGGCCCATGCCTGATCTTCCTCAGCCATGACTTTCTCTAAAATCGGGGTGGGGTTCTTGGCGCAGAGCAACGCCGCAATGTTGAGAGATGCTCGGGGAGAGAAACAGACTTTTTCCTCAAAGGTAATCCATACGCAGTTTTGCTGGAGATTCGCAAGAGGTTCCCCTACGAGCTCTGCGAACCTTCTCTGATCGTGGATGATGAGGGCTTCGTCTACGGGAGTGGAGAACAGCTCAGCCACATTTACGGGCATGAGCAGATCCATGACGATCCATAGTGCCCTCTGTTCAGGCTCTGATACTTCTTCGAGGCGAAGCTTTTCAAGGCCATCCATGAGTGCATCGTAGGTTTCAACTTCAACCCAAGGCACCTTGAGTCTTATTCGAGGGACGTTTTCCCGGACTCCCTGCTTTTCCCCAGATAGGAAACGGATTCCAACTCTGAATTTATGCTGTTCCCGGTGAACTGACTCGATGAGCACTTGCTCAGAAACCGCGGTTTCTCTTTTTCGGTAGACCCATACTTGGCCTTGAATTGGGTCGCTATTCTCGTTCACGAGGACCTCATGTGCTGCTCCGGATCGTGTTAATTGTGTTGGGCTGGGATGACATGACAACAATATTGCCCGTCTTGTGAACTTTTTTCGTTGTCTGCATCTCAAGAGTTGTTAGTTACGAGGGGTGCATGTGCAACCGGACGCGATATCGCTGAGTCTTTGAGCGCTGATTCTTCCGCAACGAATGCACTTCACATGGTGGGGATCATCGCCGAGCGAAGGTGCAGTTAAGGGACCCAGGTAGGTGTATCCATGATCTTCGCTGGCCGATTTTGCTTCAAGGAACGGAACGGGGGCGAGATTCGCCCAGGTTCCTATTCCACTGCGGTTTCTCTTTGCCCATTGACGCCAATAACAGGCGCGGCACGTCAGTTCGCCTTCTTTGTTTTTATCCAGTGTGTAATTGAAACGGTAGTGTGCTTGTACGTGGCAATGCACGCATTCAGTGAGTTGCCAGTCATTGGGGTGGGTGAATTCTTCGAGCGCCCGAAGGCCACCTTGAAGCTGGACATCGGTAATGTGCTCAGCGCACCACGTGGGGCTGGTTCGTGTTTTGAATGCTGCCGTTGCACTGCATGCAGTATTCGAGCATTCCTGCTCTGTAGGAACAGGTTTCCGCTTTAGGGGCTTGGGCGGCTTCGGAGTTACCTGATGATTATTCATCGCTTCCGGAGCCTCCGAAGTTCTGGAGTGCGAAGTTGTCGAATGTGATGTTCTTTCCGGGGAGGCAAGGATATTCTCAACGCCTTCGAGTTGGGTCCCTGAAAGACAGCGGAGGAAGTCGTCCTCGGTCATGACTTCGATTTGCTGGCCCTTGTCTTGCAGTTCAAAGGCTTTGCGTGTTTTGCCGGTGAGATTTGAACCAGGACGTAATACCGAGGGGTCAATGTCACCAACAACTAAGACGTTGGTTCGCTTGGTCGTGTTTTCTTCGGGAATGGCACCAACACGAGCGCATTCTTGGCGGGCGGTATTACGCGTCATGGATTGGAGGGTTCCTGTAAAGACAACGACGCGCCCGTAAAGGTATCCGGCTGGGTCTGCATCTGTATTCACTGAAACAGGCGTGAATCCGCGAGATGAAGAGCCTTGCGCCGCAGTCCCGGAATATCGTCCTAGCCCCATGCTTCCCATGCGGACACCGATTTTTTGCGCCAAGTCGTGCACATTCGTGGCGTTTTCTTGTTGTGCGAATTGGTTAACGATTTTCACCACCGCCGAGGCATCGGCGTGGGAGTCGTGGTGGTTCTCTAACGAGAATCCTAAAGAAGCCGCGACATAGGGCAATCGGTAGGAGGGAAGTGCTAGTGCTTTCCGCGCCATTACCAGTGTGCAAAGAAAATCGAATTCTGGCCATTGGATGCCGTCAGCCTCACAGGCATAGCGGATAACCCCGGTGTCGAAAGCTGCGTTATGGGCGATTAGCGTGTCTTCCCCAACGAAATCCACAATCTGAGGAAGCACTTCTTTCCACCTCGGTGCCTCGGCAACCATTTCGGGAGTGATCCCGTGAATCCTTATGTTCCACTGGTCAAACCAGTCCGCGGTTTCTGGAGGACGCATAAGCCAGTGGTGCTGTTCGGTGACTTTTCCATCGCGTACACGGATGATTCCAACCGAACAAGGGGAACCACGGAAAGAATTAGCCGTTTCGAAGTCGATCGCAGTAAAGTCCAACATTGATATCCCTAGCCCCGGTTGATGTTGATTCGCTTATGGCGCGCTTTCTGATTGCCTATGAGTATTGCAGATCCAGGCGATCAAATGGGCTAAGAACTTGGCAACCTGAATGCCAAGGGCTAGCTAGTCGTCGGCTAATCATGCGTTCACGAGGAATGTGCCCAGGAATAATGCTTACGAGACACAAATTGCTAGCGCTGTGAATTTTGTTCGCGGATTCGACGGTAGAGCGTCGCGCGGGACATCCCCATATCTTTGGCGACCTGGGTTGCTGGTTCGCCAGCCTGAATGAGTTTCGCTGCGGTGCGGATTTGGGATTCTGTAAAGGTTGGGCGTCGGCCGCCGAGGTCGCCTCCGGCGGTGCGGCGTTTGGTCACGGAGTCGGTGATGCGTTCGCGTTTGATCTCCAGCTCCATCTGGGCCAGGGCGGCCATGACGGTGAAGACCATGGCACCCATGGGTGTTTTGGTGTCCACGTCCCCGCCGCCGAGGTTCAGCACCCGTAGTCCGATATTGCGCTCACGTAGATCTTCGGCGAGGTCGAGCATTTTCTGGGTGGATCGGCCGAGCCGGTCCAGGGTAGTGATTACGAGGGTGTCATCCGGATGCAGCGCGGACTGCGCTTTATCCAACCCGGGTCGTTTGGCTAGCGCTCCGGACTGGCCGTGGTCGATGTAGAGGTCATCGCGCCGGACCCCGGCGGCGAGGAGGTCTTGGATTTGCCGGTCGGCGTCTTGGGCTTTGGTTGATACGCGGGCGTAGCCGATCAGTTTAGCCATCGGTCCTTCGAAAGTGTCTCGTAACTAATGGTGTTGACATGATTTTACTTCATTGGTTGCGACACATAGTTGCGAGAATTTAGGACTGTTGTGTTTCCGCGGATTTTTCAGCAGGGGAGTGGTAGGTGGTGAGACGTCTTGCAACCTATGGGTTGCGAGATTGCCGAATAGCCCGAAATGGTACTTCAGTTCCTGCGACCGGGTACCGAGCGATTCTTACGTCTTGGTATTTCAATTCCTGCTAGAAGGTACCGCAGATGACGTGAACTTTGGTGCGTTAGGAGTCCATGAGGATCGCATCAGACCAACCCAACCACGTGGCCATCTAGCAGTCGGACGTCGCAGGCAATGCGGTAGATTCGTCGCTGCTGAAGGACGGTGAATCCTCGTGTCCGCACAACCTGGGACCCGGGGAATCATCAGATCATCCCTCGATTGAAACGTGGGTAGCTTCTCCGCGGCGCTTTCGGAATGACAACGAGCTGCCACGCTGGCAAATAAACCGGGTGTGCCACGGCCTTCTTTTTCTCAGCAAGTGAAGTTCCCGTTGACAGATCTGAGGCCGAAAGTTGGTTGAACGATCCGCCTTGGAGCAGCGACAGTGGCGAACAGTACCGGGTTGGGAGAACAGTGGTTTCACGTTGCAAGAATGGCAGTACCTTCAAGGATTATTCTGCAGCGAGATTCAGCAGGGTATGTAGCATAGTGGCGAAGTCCTGAACTTGGGAATACCCAACTGCTAGTAATGATGTCAAGAAGTAGGGAGAGCGCTCTGTGAACCAAGGCTAAACTTGCATCCAAGAAGGAAATCAATAAAGTAGGGCGAATTATCATATGGCAGGGAATACTACTCCTCCCTCACCGGTGCGTAGATACTGGGATGCGGTGTCAAAGCGTTTACGCCTCGAATCTCAGGAAATGGCGGGTCTTATCACTCACAACGGAGAGCGAGGTACTGCAAACGAATTTTCCCTTGGCTCGTTATTAATGCGATCCCTACCACCTTCAGTGCGCGTGGCCACAGGAGAAATCATTGATGGACGCGGTGGGGTATCGCCTCAAATGGACACTGTCATTCTTTCGAATACAGTTCATCCTGTTATTTTTGCGCAGACGGAAGAGCGGCTTTTCCCCATCGAATCAGTGCTTCTTTGTGTAGAAGTAAAGTCGACGTTAACGAGTGGAGAAGTTTCAGATATCGCAGCCAAAGTGAGGAAGTTTCGAGCGCTACACAGCAATTCGGGAGTTGTTCCAGAAATGGCAGTATTCGCCCATCGTGCCGGTAGCGCCCCCAGTACCGTGGCAAAGTGGTTTTTTGAGCTAGAACCCGAAGAACGTCCGGAATTTTTTATCGTAAATGATTCAGCGTTGATTGGGGGGATAGACACTGAAGCTCCGGGTGGTTACAGAGTAGCGATGCCATTTTTACCAAAAAGTGGAGAAGATAAATTTTACAATTTTGGAGATCCGCTAACGCATGAGTCTGGTTTTTGGAAACCGGCAGACAAACCGAAGGGCATGCAAGTAAGGATCGACCATGGAGCGGCTCTACTCTATTTCCTAAACGAGTCACTAAAAGCTTTAAGTCGAAGAAATCATGCTGAAATTGATTGGTTAGATTCTTACTTGGCGCAGATACCTAAACAACATGTAGTTTACGAACCCGGGAAAGAAGCCAGTATTGTCACTGACTAAGCAGCTTGCGATTCATTCACAATTTTAATAAATGACTCAGTGTCCAGAGAAAGTAAGGATAAAATCTCACAGGCTTCACTTACAGTGCATCTTTCTTCAAGTGAAATTTCCTCGTCAGAAACTACAAAGAGCTCGTGAGTTCCTTCCAAAGACAGTCTGTACGCTAACGCCACAGTCTTTAATGCTTGTGCTTCTTCGTTGGCCCCATCCGGAGATTCATCGAGGATATCAGGTGCATTTACTAGTACTTTTTGGCAATCTTCAAAAGAAACTGTCGCTCGTCCCTTAAAAGCTCGCGACGCGGGTATCGCCCAGAGAGTAATGCGTTCGTTCCGAAGTTCTTTCTTGCAGTCGTCCCTAACCTCGTCGCAGAATAAAAGGGAGCCCTCGCTTGCTAGATTATCGAGGATTTCGAAGATTTCTGGAGAGACATCAAAGTGCGAGTTCAACGATTCCATCGCTGACCTGTCAAGAATGTAAATAGGCTCCATTGTTAGGCAGGCACCTGCCCAAGACTCCGAAGCGTGCGTAGTTCGTCTTTGTCGACCCTGAATAGCTTGCGGGCTTCGACTTCTGAGACGCTAGCCTGCTCTAGCCCCTGATCAACTAAGCGAGTAAAAACCGAGCCAAATTCCGCAAGTCTAAGTTCCGGTCTTGTTTTACCGGGGGCGCGTCCTGGCTTTTCTTCTTCCTGGAAACTACCAGAAACAGATTTTACAAGTGCCTCGTTGGCTAAACCTAACTCCTTGAGGCGAATAGCGGCAGAAAAATAACTAGTGCGGAAGTAGTTTGACACTAATCGAAGAGTCTCTAAATCACCTGAAGCCACGAAGTCTTTTTTAGGATATTTTTGGAGATAGTTTTTTACATCCTCTGCAGGCATCATGAACGCAGCCGCAAAACGATTGCACCAAGCTTCGTCGGAAGTTCTTGACTGAAGGTCATGCCTTGCGCATGCTTTATCTATGCCCATGAGTAGGTGGGCTAATTCGTGCAATAGAGTGAAACTTCTAGCAGCAGGGCTCTTCAAGGAAGCGTTGATAAATATAAGAGGTGCGTACTCGTGATGTAGTGAGAATCCACGGAAAGAATCACCGTCGACTTTGACGAGATTTGTAAGAATTCCGTGGTCTGCTAAAGATGTTCTTAGCGCGACAAAAACTTTGTTTTTACTATTGAGTTTCTTGCGATTCTTTTTTAAATCCCATTCCAACCACTTCGCTGCTTTTTGAGCAGCTGATGCCGGCGATTCATCTGACTTTAATTCAAGAAGTTGTACCGGTTTTTCCCCAAGTTTATGGGACAGTTTCGAAGCGATATCTTGGCGACGTTTTGCCTGTCTGACTGCGAATCGTTCTTCTGAGTTAAGAGCGCGCGGGCTACCATCATTCGAGGCAGGAGCCCGAAAGTTCACTGAGACCGTTTTTTTGCTGCTTGGCGGGGGTGAGGCAAGAGCAAAGAAATGTAGGGGTCTGCGTGTCGCTGAAGCGATTTTTCGTAGATCCGCTTCAGAGATCCAGACTGTATTATCCTCGGATTGCGATAGGTCAAGGCCGGAATCAAGGGATGCCACTACTTGGGCGCGGTTCAACCCAGCATCGCTGATTGCCCATTCGAGGACGTTTCCTCGAACTTCTATATTCCCCACACCGGTAAGTGTAGTAGATTGAACCGCCATTTAAGCGACCTTGGTGAAAAAGTATGAGCGTGCTTCCCGCTAGCGCGTCAGCTCTGGTCAAGCTTAGTCACCGTTTCTGACCCGGAGGTATTCTAGAGTGGGCAGGCTCTGAATGTATTGATAGCCGTTCGAACAGAGGCCAATCGAAACATAGAATATGACACTGTGTTTTGCGATGGCATGCCTCTAAAAATCTTTTGAGTTTTCAACTGTCGAGGATTTTTAATGAAGCTGACCGATCTGTGTGTCATAAACGACCGTTTTTGGCGTCCGTATAAGGCCCCTTCACCGGGCATTTTCTCGGGCGGGGTATATGGGAATCTGAAATCGTTGAAACCCGGAGTTTCGAAAACTTAACAAGCCAACGGATCGAGTGTCCCGTATGGCGACCGGCTTACGGGACGGTTCCCAGCGATACGACTTTGAGTTTCAGCTCAATGCAGGATTCTTGAAAATGAACAGCATAAATGCCGAGAGGATGAAGTTCACAACCCCTACTGAATAGTCTTGCCCACGGAAAAGCTGTAAATTTTCTCTGGACCACGAAAGTAGTCTGTCACTTGATCTGAGAGTTTTCACGGGTAACGTCTTCAAGCCTCGTTTGCCGCAGCCCCCCGTTCCTGCTGTTTGGGTGGGCAGAGAACCGTCCCATAGGAGCAGAAAACGCAGCAGTCCCCCACCGCTGGGCGCAGACGTTCCCCGCAGCCGGGGCATACCCAGAAAAACTGGCATGCGTCGGTCGGCATCTGAACGGCAGTGGCTACGCCGCACGACGGGCACGACACAACGGAGTTTAATTCGACGGACATCTCTTGACTCTCCATGGGTCGGTAGAAAATGCGGTTGACGGCCCCTGTTGCTTGGGTGACCGGTCAGCCGACGAAAGCGGGAAGGAATCGCAGAAAGACCGACCCTGCGACCAAGACGTAGACGATGGCCACGAGCGTTCCCGCCCACTCGGCCGCGAACCTGACCACGGCCCGGGGCGCGGGAATGACGCCGTGTACGAGGTTGCGGACCGTGAGCAAGATAAACAAGGGGATCATCGCCGCCCACACCACCATGCAGTACAAGCACAGGATGTAGATCTCAAAGAGGGCCTGGCTCCAAAGCCAGATGACGAACACCATTCCCAGGCTCACCCCGGCTTGTAGCCCGGTCCAGTACCAGCGCCCGGGGGCGGCTCCGGAGAGCACCATCATGGCGGTGGCCAGGATAAGGGCGAAGGCGACGATGCCGATCAACGGGTTGGGGAAGCCGAAGAGTTCCGACTGCCAGGTTCCCATGACCCGCCCGCAGGAAACCCAGGGGTTCACGTCGCAGCTGGTGATGTGGCCCGGGTTCTCATACAGGGCCAGGCGTTCTAGGACGAGGATGGCCGAGGCAACCCAGGCCACGGCCCCGGTGACCAGCAGCACGAGGCCGAACGTGCGCGGGCGGGCGAAGTGGGGCACCCGGATCGCCGGGTCCCGGGGGCCGGCTACGGGATCAGCGGTGGCCGGTGTGCTCATGGCGTCTTTCCTTGGCTTGGAGGCAGCGGATCAGTTGGCGGCCGTCGCTGCGACGGCGGCCCTGAACTCATCCAGGCTCTGCACCGTGAGCATCTTTCCGTCGAGGAAGAATGTCGGGGTTCCGGTGACGCCCAGGGCCTTGCCGTCGTTGACGTCGAGCTTCACGCGTTCCTCGGTGGCGGGGTTGGCGACGGCGGCGTCGTAGGCGGCCATGTCCAGTCCCAGGTCTTCGGCATAGGTGCGGAACAGGGCGCTCTTGTTGTCGGCGGATTCGCCCCATTGGGCCTGGGTGTCGAACATCTTCTTGTACATCTCCTCGTAGGCGTCCTGCTGCGCCGCGGACTCCACGGCCACTGCGGCGTTCATGGAATTCAGGTGTCCGGGCAGCGGGAAGTACCGCTGGACGAAGGTGACGTTCTCCGAGTACTCGGCGCGCAGCTCCTCGACGAACGGGTAGGCCGCACCGCAGGCCTCGCACTCGAAGTCCAGGAACTCCACCAGGACCGCCTTCTCATCCGGCGCCTGCGAAAGCACCCTACTGTTCTCCCGCACGACCTGTTGTTGGGCGGCGTCGGTGGCTTGGGGGGAAGCGGCCTTGGAGTTTCCCTGGGTAATGACGTAGCCGATGACGCCCGCGACAATGGCGGTCGCCAGCAGGATCCAGACCACGATCTTGGGCTTCTTCGGGGAGCGGGTGCTGGGAGGGATGGGGGTGCTCACGTGGTGTTCCGTTCTGTGGTCGGCATGCAACAGGGCAGGCCGGACGGGTGGGGAGTTTGGGGTGGGATGGTCGCAGCCGGGCGCGGATCTTCCATGCAGCGCGGCAAGGGGGAATGCAGTTCCCTGATGATCGGCGGTCCCATTACCGGCAGGTGCATCCTTCGGGGGTGCAGCAATCCGGGTCTACGGTGAGGACGAGTTCCAGCAGATCCCCCAAGGCCGATCCGAGCCGTGGGTCGGCCAACCGGTACCAGGTGTTGCGGCCCTCCGGCTGGGCCGCCACCAGTCCGCATCCGCGCAGGCAGGTGAGTTGGTTCGACATCGACTGCCGGGAGACGCCCAGCTCTGTGGCCAGGTCAGAGGGCCTCGCGGGGGCGTCACGCAGGGCCAACAGGATCCGGGTGCGGGTCCCGTCTGACAAGGCGTGCCCCAACTGCGTCAAGGCCGAGGTATGCGTGGGGGTTGCGCTTTTCATCAAACACCACGGTACATGATCCAATGTATAGTGATCCATTTCCGGGGTCGCTTGAAAGGCACTTCACTGGGCATATAGCATTCGGCCCAACTATGCCGAATGCCTTCACCCCCCGGGCAATTGCCTTGCAGGGCTGGCGGCGACTGCGCTATCTCGATCCCCGACGCTCCTGGCAATGGAGGTCAGAGGCGCGCTCTGGAGCCTCCACTGCGTGCATCAAACTCCACATATCGTAATTTACGATATCATCGATACATGACGATTGAATATAGGGGTGAGGACGGCTGCAAGGGGCTTGACCCGGCAGCCGCCCTGTTCCATTCCCTGGGCGATCCAGCCCGTCTCGCCATCGTCAAGCGGATGGCGCATGGCGAGGTGAGGGTCAGCCAGCTAACCCATGAGCTGGGGCTGGCCCAATCGACGGTGTCCACGCACGTGGCCTGCCTGCGGGACTGCGGACTCGTTGAGGGCCGCGCAGAGGGCCGCAGTGTTCACTACTCGCTGACGCGGCCCGAGCTCATGGACATGCTGGCCCAGGCCGAAGTTCTTCTCGCCGCAACCGGCAACGCGGTGAGCCTGTGCCCAACCTATGGCACCGCCGCCAGAGAAAACGACATCGCGAAGGAGAATGCCCGATGAGCGACGCCTGTGGTTGCAGCGACGAAACGACGCCCACCGACGGAACTGGCGAAGCGGAAGCGGAGGGCTTCTGGCAGGTGAGAGAGGTGCGAGCCGCCGCCGTGTCCGGGGTGCTACTGCTGGCAGGCTGGATCATTTCCCTGGTCGGGGGCCCGCAGTGGTTGACCTTGCCGCTGGAAATCATCGCGCTGCTGGTCGCGGCCTGGACTTTCGTTCCCTCCACGCTGCGACGCTTGGCCAAGGGCAAGATCGGCGTCGGCACGCTGATGACGATCGCCGCGGTGGGCGCGGTGCTGCTGGGACAGATAGAGGAAGCGGCGATGCTCGCCTTCCTCTATGCCATCTCCGAAGGCCTGGAGGAATATTCCCTCGCCAAGACCCGGCGGGGTCTGCGCGCCCTGTTGGACCTCGTCCCGGCCGAGGCAACGGTGCTGCGCCACGGCACCCAGTTCACCGTATCCCCGGCAGAACTCGTCCCCGGGGATCGGATGGTCGTGCGCCCGGGGGAACGGCTCGCCACGGACGGCAGGATCGTCACCGGGCGCACCTCCCTGGACACCTCGGCGTTGACCGGCGAATCGGTGCCGGTCGAAGCCGGTCCGGGAACCGAGGTCTGGGCCGGTTCCATCAATGGCACCGGCCCGCTGGAGGTCGAGGTCACCAGCACCGCGGAGAACAACTCCCTGGCACGCATCGTGCACATCGTGGAGGCCGAACAGTCCCGCAAGGGCCCCGGCCAACGCCTGGCCGACTCCATCGCCAAGCGGCTCGTCCCGGGTATCCTCATCGTCGCGGGCCTGATCATCGTCTTCGGGTTCATCGTCGGGGAACCGGTGCTCTGGTTCGAACGCGCCCTGGTGGTGCTGGTCGCCGCCTCGCCCTGCGCGCTGGCGATCTCCGTGCCCGTCACCGTCGTGGCCTCCGTCGGTGCGGCCAGCCGCATCGGCGTGCTGATCAAGGGCGGCGGGGCGCTGGAAACCCTGGGCAGGATCCGCACCATCGCCTTGGACAAGACCGGCACCCTCACCCGCAACCAACCGGCCGTCATCGACGTCGCCACCGCCGGCCCGGCGACCCGCACGCAGGTGCTGGCGCTGGCCGCCGGGCTCGAAGAACGCAGCGAGCACCCGCTGGCGCGCGCCATCCTCGCCGCGACCCCGGACCGGGCCAACGTCACCGACGTGGACACGGTCCCCGGAGCCGGACTGGAAGGCCTGCTCGACGGGCAAAAGGTGCGCCTGGGCCGCCCGGGTTGGATCGAGCCCGGTGAACTGGCCGCGGATGTGGAGCGCATGCAACGGGCCGGTGCCACGGCGGTGCTGATTGAACAGGACGGCCAGGTAGTGGGAGCCGTGGCGGTCCGCGACGAGCTTCGCCCCGAAGCCCGCGAAGTCATCGCCCGGCTTACCCGGTCCGGCTACACGACAGTGATGCTCACCGGCGACAACACCATCACCGCCAACGCCCTGGGGAAGGACGCCGGCATCACCGAGGTCCACGCCGATCTGCGCCCCGAGGACAAGGCGGACATCATCCGCCGGCTCAAGGCGAACCGGCCCACCGCCATGGTCGGTGACGGCGTCAACGACGCCCCTGCCCTGGCCACGGCCGACACCGGCATCGCCATGGGTGCCATGGGCACCGACGTCGCCATCGAGACCGCCGATGTCGCACTGATGGGCGAGGACCTGAACCACCTGCCCCAGGTGCTGGACCACGCCCGGCGGACCCGCCGCATCATGCTGCAAAACGTCGGGCTGTCCCTGCTGCTGATCGCCCTCCTGATCCCGCTTGCCTTGTTCGGGATCCTCGGGTTGGCGGCCGTGGTCCTGATCCACGAGCTGGCCGAGATCCTTGTCATCGCCAACGGCGTGCGTGCCGGACGGATAGCACGGAAAAACCAGCTTGACGCCCGGCAGCCCGGCCCCGTGTTGGAGCCTGCGGCATGAGCGCGGCAGCCGAGCGGACCACAGGAGGGCGGTCCGGCCACTTCCGGTCCCGGTCCCGGACCGTGATGCTGGGCGGGGCGGCGTTGCTCGCCGCCACCGACCTTGTCTCGAAGTGGGTGGCGGAGAGAAACCTGACCGTGGGCGAGTCCCTGGGTCTGGGGCCGCTGGACATCAGGCTGTTTTACAACACCGGGGTGGCCTTCAGCCTCGGCGCATCCCTCCCGCCCTGGACAGTCGCGGCCGCGACCGGGCTGATTATCGCGGCCCTGTCCTGGTTCCTGCTGGCCTCCGAACCGGCCATGACCGGGCTCTCCCGCACGGGCGCGGCCCTGTTGCTCGGCGGCGCACTGGGGAACTTCATTGACCGGCTGGACGGGCGCGGGGTCGTGGACTTCCTGCACAGCGGATGGTTCCCCACCTTCAACCTCGCAGACGTCCTTGTCACCGCGGGTGCCGCCTTGATGGTCCTCGGGGCGTTCAGGCGCCAACCGGAAGAAAATCCCGGATAGTCCGTCCGACTCGCCCTGCCGCAATCCGGCGCAGCGCGGACAAAATACCGGTGGCGCCACCGGAGCCAGGCGGCGCCACCGATCCCCCACCCTGAAAGGACACCATGGATCTCATCCCCTCCATCCTGCAGGCCATCGGCCTGTTCATGGCCACCAACATCGACGACATCATCGTGCTCTCATTGTTCTTCGCCCGCGGTGCCGGACAGCGTGGGACAACGGCCCGGATCCTGGCGGGCCAGTATCTCGGCTTTGGCGGAATCCTCGCCACGGCCGTCCTCGTGGCGCTTGGCGCTGGGGTATTCCTCCCTCCCCAGGCGATCCCCTACTTCGGCCTCATCCCCCTGTTCCTCGGCCTGTGGGCGGCATGGCGAGCCTGGCGAGCCTGGCGGGCAGCCGACGACGACGATGATGCCAAAGTCGCTGGCAAGAACGTGGGGGTATTGACTGTCGCGGCTGTCACCTTCGCCAACGGCGGGGACAACATCGGGGTCTATGTTCCGGTTTTCCTCAGCGTGGGACCGACCGCCGTGGTGGCATACTGCATCGCCTTCCTCGCACTGGTTGCAGTTCTCGTGGTGCTGGCCAAGTTCCTTGCCACGCGCCGGCCGGTTGCCGAGGTCCTGGAACGCTGGGAACACATCTTGTTCCCTCTCGTCCTCATCGGCCTCGGGGTGTTCATCCTCGTCGAGGGAGGGGCCTTTGGACTCTAACAAGTCCACCTCCGGCAAGGACAGGGCCGGCACGCTTTCGTCACCGCAATCCCCGAACCCCGAAACCGAACTGGAACAGGTTGCCACATAACCCCAGCAATCCACGGTGGGGACGGTGCCGGTAATACCGGAACCCGCCTCGCAGTCCGCAATGTATAGGGTATCCGGAATTTCTGGTTGATAAAATGCCAAAGATGTAAAGAAGAAAATCTTTCTCAGCGGATTATCTGATTGATCCTCTTCAGCCTACTCTACTGCCAATTTTCTGTTTCCACCTTCGCCTGAGTCTTCATAGCGATGCTGACTAGGGAGGACAGCGAGAGCTGGGCAAGCGTCAAAGCGGTTCTGGTTCATGCGCAATCCGGACACCTGCACAACATTCCTCTTGTAAGAAACCGATCAAATTCTCTAGGTGCCCATACTCGGGTATACAGACAATCGTGCGGCTATGTTTCTCCTGCCGGATCAGCCCTACCTTGGCCATGCGCGCAAGGTGATGTGATAGCGTCGAAGCAGGAATACCCAGCCCCTTCTGGATATCTCCGACCGAAGCCCCATCATGGCCAGCTTTGACCAGAAAGCGGAACACGGACAGTCGGTGACTATTCCCTAGCTCAGCTAAGCTGGCTGCAACCTTTTCGTGATCCATAGCACGCCCCAATAATTCGATGTTTCTAGAATTATAGTTGACAGGTCGGATAAACGCAAGTAGGCTGCGTACATCATTTCGACAATACTAGAAATATAGGAGTGATATTGAATGTCATCTCAACTCCAAGACGCTCTAGGCATGTTCGCCTTTCTCGCTATCGAGCTATCGGTTTTATTCATTGGCATTAGCTTGCTGGTCGGAGTTCTTCAACGTCACATCCCACCATCCAAGGTGGAAGCGTTACTGACTTCCAGTGGGAAGCGAGGCTATTTTCTTGCTGCTGGTTTAGGAGCTATAACGCCCTTCTGTAGTTGCTCGACTATCCCCATGTTGAAAGGGTTGATTCGGGCACGGGCCGGTTTTGGGCCGATGATGGTGTTTCTTTTCTCATCTCCGTTGCTGAATCCTATCGTCGTCGGCCTGCTGGTTGCCACGTTTGGATGGACACTTACTGCTATCTATGTGCTCGCCGCTTTGGTGGTCGCGGTAGGTGCCGGATGGCTGCTTCACACGCTTGGCTTCGAGCGTTATGTGCGCCGGACGGCGACACAAGAGAGCAGTGGATGTAGTTCATCAGCAAGCCCGTGCAGTGCTACATCGACCGCATCGAGTTGCGGCACCAACAGCTGCGACACCACTCCGAAGACGGCTTCTTGCGGGGCTGATAGGAAGACAACAGTCTCTACGTCTAGCGAATGCTGTGACAGTCAACCCACTGTCACGGTTAAGAAAGAAGGGAAGTACAGTGGTGTGTGGCGGGAAGCTTGGTCGGACTTTATCGATGTGTTGCCTTACCTGCTCATCGGTATTGCGATTGGCAGCGTGATCTATGGTTTCATGCCCACTGACTTATTGGAGCAGTATGCAGGCCCAGATAATCCCTTTGCCATTCCAGTTGCCGCTGTCATCGGCGTGCCGTTGTATATTCGCGCTGAAACCGTCATACCTCTGGCAGCGGCTCTGATGGCCAAAGGCGTGGGTGCCGGGACGGTGCTAGCGTTCATCATCGGCAGTGCCGGAGCCAGCCTGACTGAGCTCATTCTGTTGCGCTCTTTGTTCACGCTGAAGCTTTTAGCGGCGTTTTTAGCAGTCATTTTTGCTATGGCGATGATTGCCGGTTACGCCACCTACCTGTTTTTCTGATCAAGGCGGGAGATGATTAATTCGTTAAGCCTTCCTGGGTACCAGTTGGTGGATTCTGATGAGCAGAATGAAGACATACATTTTCGGCTTGAAGCACCTACACCAGTAGCCTGCGAGGGGTGCGGCGTGCAGGGTGAGTTCGTGCGGTTCGGCAAGCGTGACGTTCCCTATCGTGATCTGCCCATCCACGGCAAGCGGGTCACTCTCTGGGTGGTCCGCCGCCGATACACCTGCCGGGCCTGCAAGACAACATTCAGGCCCCAGCTACCGGAGATGGTGGACGGATTCCGTATGACACTGCGGCTGCATGAGTACGTGGAGAAGGAATCCTTCAACCACCCCTACACCTTTGTGGCGGCACAGACCGGCCTGGACGAGAAGACGGTGCGCGACATCTTCAACGCCCGCGCCGAGTTCCTGGGGCGCTGGCACCGCTTCGAGACGCCCCGCATCCTGGGCATTGACGAGCTATACCTGAACAAGCGCTACCGCTGCATTCTGACCAACATTGAGGAGCGAACCCTGCTCGACCTGCTGGCCACCCGCCGCCAGGACGTGGTGACCAACTACCTGATGAAGCTGAAAGACCGGCAGAAGGTCGAGATCGTCAGCATGGACATGTGGAACCCCTACCGGGCAGCGGTCAAGGCTGTGCTGCCCCAGGCCCGTATCGTGGTCGATAAGTTCCATGTGGTGCGCATGGCCAACGATGCCCTAGAGAGAGTGCGCAAGGGCCTCAGAAAGGAGCTGAAACCGTCCCAGAGCCGGACTCTCAAGGGAGACCGGAAAATCCTGCTGAAACGCGCTCACGAAGTCTCAGACCGGGAGCGCCTCATCATGGAGACCTGGACAGGCGCGTTCCCGCAACTGCTGGCCGCCTACGAGCACAAGGAGCGCTTCTACGGCATCTGGGACGCCACCACACGGCTCCAGGCAGAAGCCGCCCTGGACGAGTGGATAGCCACCATCCCGAAGGGCCAAAAGGAAGTCTGGAGCGATCTGGTCAGGGCAGTGGGAAACTGGCGCGAAGAGACCATGACCTACTTCGAGACGGACATGCCCGTCACCAACGCTTACACGGAGTCCATCAACCGACTGGCCAAGGACAAGAACCGTGAAGGGCGCGGTTACTCCTTCGAGGTGATGCGGGCACGAATGCTCTACACCACGAAGCACAAGAAGAAGGCACCGACTGCGAAGGTCTCTCCTTTCTACAAGAAAACCATCGGTTACGGACTGCCGGACTTCGCAGAGGAACTCAACTACGGAGTCGATCTATCAACCATCTGATAATGGTATCAGGTTGGTGGGGTAAAGGTGCCCCATCAACCATTAAATCCGTATACCCAATGTATATACCCAGCGTGGACCTCTTGGCCAACGCTGCGAACATCCCAGGAGCTAGAAATCATGACCGACCCCCTTCCGTCCCCCTTGAAGCATGCGGGACGCCGCGCTTTCCTGCGTGCAGCCGTGCTTGGCGCCGCTGTCCTGCCACTGGCGGCATGTGTGGGAGATGAGGACTCCCTGGCCAAGCAGGCGCGGGAGGGAAACAACAAGAACTACATAGCCGGCGATGGCTCGGTGGAGGAATACGGTCCCGGCTCACGCACGGCCCCGGTCGAGATCAGCGCGGTGGCCTATGACGGAACAGCCATTGATTCGGCCACCTGGGTGGGCCAGGCAACGGTGCTGAACTTCTGGTACGCGGCATGTGCACCGTGCCGCATTGAGGCCCCGCACCTGGTGGAACTCAGCAGCGAATATGAGGGCAAGGTCGAGTTCATTGGCATCAATGTGCGCGACGAGAAGGAGGCCGCCGAGGCTTTCGAGCGCACCTTCGGCATCACCTACCCCTCGGTGCAGGACACCCAGGGCGCGATCCAGCTGGCCATGACCCAGTACGTTCCGTTGCAAGCGGTGCCCACCACCCTGGTGCTGGATAGGCAGGGCAGGGTCGCGGCACGCATTCTGGGTGCTGCAGAAAAAAGTACGCTCAAGGCCCTGATCGATACCGCCCTCACCGAGGCCCTGTGATGCTTTCATCGCTCGTTGCTTCCCTCGCAATTCCTGCACAGGGGGGCAACCAGTTTGCAGAGATTGTGCAGGACGGTTCGCTGATCCTCGCGGTTCCCGTGGCCATCCTTGCGGGACTGGTCTCCTTCCTGTCCCCGTGCGTGCTGCCCCTGGTGCCTGGCTACCTGGGTTACGTCACCGGCCTGTCCGGCGCCGACCTCGCCGAACAGAAGCGTGGTCGCATGGTCGCGGGCATTGGCCTGTTCATCCTCGGTTTCACTGCCGTCTTTGTCCTGGCGGGCGTGGTCTTTTCACAGATCGCCGTCTGGATGAGATTCGAAGGTTCTTGGGTAACCCAGCTGCTTGGTCTGGTGGTGATCCTCATGGGCGTGGTGTTCATGGGCGGTTTTTCCTTCATGCAACGCGATGCGAAAATCCATCGCAAACCACCCGCAGGGCTTTGGGGGGCACCGGTGCTCGGGGTGACCTTCGGCCTGGGCTGGGCTCCCTGCATCGGGCCAACGCTGGCGGCAGTCCTCGCGATGAGTTCCGGAATCGACCCGAACCCCGCCAAGGGTGCGCTGCTGACGTTCTTCTACTGCATGGGCTTGGGCCTGCCATTTGTATTCATCGCACTTGGTCTGCGCCGCGGCATGGGTGCCATGAAATTCTTCCGCCGCCACCAACTGGCGATCATGCGCTTCGGCGGCGGCATGTTGATACTGCTGGGACTCCTGATGGCCACCGGCCTGTGGGGTTCGTGGGTCACGCAATTGCAGGACTGGTTCACCAACGAGGTCAGGTTGCCCATCTAATGGCGAAAAAGTTTCTAAAAAAGACGTAGCCGTTCCCACCCTGGGCCTTGGGGGAATGATCCGCTGGGCCTGGACCCAGCTCACCAGCATGCGCACCGCACTCTTCCTGCTGCTGCTCCTGGCGGTGGCGGCGGTGCCCGGCTCGCTCTTTCCCCAGCGCTCGGTGAACCCGGAGCAGGTGACCACCTATCTGGCCAACAAGCCGGTGCTTGGCCAGTGGCTTGACCGCTTCCAGCTCTTTGATGTCTATTCCTCGGTGTGGTTCTCGGCGATCTACCTGCTGCTGTTCATCTCCCTGATCGGGTGCATCCTGCCCCGGGTCAAGAAGCACGCCCAGGCGCTGCGAACCCCGCCGCCACGGACGCCTTCGCGGCTGGACCGCCTGCCGCAGAATGGAGCCATCCGGATCCAGCCGGCCTCCGAGTCCGGTCTCAGCGACGCGCAAATCGCCAGGGAAGCCGCGGCGCTCTTGAAGAAACGCGGATACCGCTCCGAAGCCCGCACCGAGGGGGCCAACCCGTCGGTCGGCGCGGAACGCGGGTACACCCGGGAAATCGGCAACCTCCTGTTCCACACGTCTCTGGTGGGACTCCTGGTCTCGGTGGGTATCGGTGGGGCGTTTGGCTACAACGGGCAGCACCTGTTGGTCGAGGGGGACACGTTCGTCAACTCCCTGGTGTCCTACGACGCTTTCACCCCCGGCACTTGGTTCCAGGAAGACTCCTTGGACCCCTACTCGGTGAAGCTCGAGAAGTTCAACGTCACCTTCGACCGCGAATCGACCACGCACTTCGGCCAGCCCCTCGATTTCACCGCCGAGGTCGAAATCCGCCGCAGCCCCGGTGCGGAACCCCAGCAGGAAACGATCCGAGTCAACCACCCGCTGCGCATCGATGGCGCGGACATGTACCTGGTCGGCAACGGCTACGCACCGGTGGTCACCGTGCGAGACGGCGACGGAAATGTTGCCTTCAGCGGATCGGTGGTCTCGGTGCCGCAGGATGGCATGTACACCTCCCTGATGGTCATCAAGGCCCCCGATGCGAAGCCGGACCAGCTGGGGTTCCAGGGATTTCTGCTGCCCACCGCGATGACGGACGAGACAGGGTTCGCGATTTCCGGGGACCCGAACGCCATTAACCCGCAGCTCCAGCTGAATTCCTACTATGGGGACCTGGGGCTGGATGACGGCATGCCGCAAAACGTCTACGTGCTGGAAACCGACCGCCTCACCGAGATGAACAACCGCGACCTCGAGGCCGGCGGCATCGTGCTAGGTGCCGGGCAGACCTACGAATTGCCCGACGGCAAGGGAAGCATTTCCTTTGACGGACTCAAGCGCTATATCGGCGTGGACATCGCCTACGACCCGAGCAAGCGCCCCGTCGCGGTCTTTGCAGCCCTTTCACTGTTGGGATTGGGCATCTCGCTCTTCACCCCGCGTCGCCGTGCTTGGGTGAAAATCAAGACCTCCGTTGACGGCTCGGGCCGTGAAGAGCGGGTCATCGAATACGGATTGCTGGCCCGCGGAGAAGACCACGGACTTAAATCCGAGGCCAAGGAGCTGCGCAAGCTCCTTGAACAGCAGTGGCCCGCCGTTGAGCGAGCCGGAGTCTAGGAGACCGAATGGAAAACGACATGCCCACGATCAACGTGGCCCTGGGACAATACAGCGACCTGTTCATGTTGCTGTCGGCTCTTGTGTATGCGGCAGCCTTCGTCGCCTTCGCGTGGGACCTTGCGAAGTCAAGCAAGCTCATCCGTGAGATCGACACCGCCACCCTCGCCTCGGAAAAGAAGGTGCTGGTCGCGGCCGGGGCGACCGACTCCCCGCCTGCGGACAGATCGACCCATGAGTTGGTCAACGATTCCATGGACTACACCGTCGCTTCCACAAAGCGCATGGCGGCCAAGGTCGCGGTCTCACTGACCTGGCTCGGTGTGCTCATGCAGGGCTTTGCCGTGGTTGCCAGGGCCATTGCGGCGGCCCGGGTGCCGTGGGGCAACATGTACGAATTCTTGTCCACCGGCTCCTTCCTGGTCGCCCTCGTCTTTTCGCTGGTGCTGGTGAAGAAAGACCTGCGCTTCATGGGCACTTTCGTCATCGGCCTGGTCACCGTGATGCTGTGCGGCGCCACCATGGGCTTCCCCACCCCGGTTGCCCACCTGGTGCCCGCCCTGCAGAGCTACTGGCTGATCATCCACGTCTCCATTGCGGTGTTGGCCTCGGCCCTGTTCACCATCACTTTCGCCATGAACGTCCTTCAGCTGGTGCAACACGCCAGGATGGATGCGCTGGCGGCCGGCAAGAGCGACAAGCTGCCGTTCATGCGCCTGGTCCCCGGCGCCGCCGCCCTCGAAAACTTTGCATACCGCATCAATGCCGTGGCGTTCGTGATGTGTACCTTCACCGTGATGGCCGGTGCCATTTGGGCCGAGGCCGCATGGGGTCGCTACTGGGGCTGGGACACCAAGGAAGTCTGGAGTTTCGTCATTTGGGTTGTCTACGCCGGCTACCTGCACGCCCGTGCAACCGGCGGCTGGACCGGTGCACGCTCGGCATGGCTGAGCATTATTGGCTACCTTTGCTTGGTGTTCAACTTCACCGTCGTGAATCTCTACTTCAACGGGCTGCACTCCTACGCCGGCGTCTAAATGCCCTCGCAGCGCTCACCAGGGGCTCAGGATCCCCCGACAACGGGTCCGGGCCCATCGGTGCGCGAGGCCACGCTCCTGAGCGTGGCCTCCCCTAGCAATCGCAGGCCAATCAGCATCCATGCCTTGGTTCCCTTGGTGGACTTCACCGCCCGGAAAAGTGTCATGGCACAGCGAGCGTAGGCAAAGCTGTCCCGTTCAAGGTTCCTCTTGCGGGCGGCAGTGTTGTGGATTAAGGACAGAAGTGCTGAGGACTTCGGAAACTGACACGAACCCCGGCGACACGCCGGGGTTTTTTGTTTCAGAAACGTCTTTCAAAACTGATTCATTGCACAACCTGGCTGTGTACCGTTTTTGATATGGCAGTCATTGGATATGCGCGAGTTAGTACGCGCGAGCAGAACCCGGAGTCGCAGGCGGCGGAGCTGCGCGCGGCCGGAGTAGGGCAGGTATTTACTGACCGTGGGGAGTCGAGCAGGGAGGCTGCGCGGCCGCAGTGGGTGGCGTGCAAGGCGCAATTGAAGCCGGGGGATACGCTGATCATCCGTGCCCTGGATCGCGTGGCCGGTGAAGAGCGAATGGCCATTGAGATTATCCGCGAGCTGGGGGAGCGTGGCGTGAGGATCAAAAGTCTTACTGAGCCGTTTTTGGACGTGGACATATCTACGCCGATGGGCGGAGCCATTGTGGGCATCATGGCGGTTATGGCGCAGCTGCGCGTTTCTATGATCCGGGAGAACACCCGCCGGGGTTTGGCGCATGCGCGCGCTCAGGGCCGGGTGGGAGGCCGGCCGCGCGTCATGGATGCAGACCGCATCGACACGGCGCGGCAGCTGCGCGAAGAGGGGAAGAGTTATGCGCAGATTGGCAAGATTCTTGGTGTTGGTGCAGCGAGTATTTGCCGTTCATTATCGAGTGAAAACCCTTGAGTCACGGTGATAACAAATGTTATCTTTGAAGTGAAGAAATGTTTGTTTCGTGGTTTAGGAGGTTGTCATGAGTCAGCTGATGGAACGTCCGCAGCATGATGATATGCGTGCGCGGCTGCTGAAAGCTCGGCAGCGTGTTGAGGTTGATTCGCTGGACTATAAGCGGACTTTGAAGGCTGCTGCTGGTGGCATGACTCAGCGTGAGATGGCGGCGTTGCTGGGTATGTCCCAGCCTGCGGTGGCGAAGGCGTTGCAGCGTGCTCAGGCTGTGCCGGCGGTGGTGGGCGAGTTCAACGCTGCAAGTCCTTATGAGGTGTGCCAGCGGTATGCGGCCGGATTTATCGACCGTGAGGAACTGGTGCGTCTACTGGTGGAGTGGCCGTACAAGCCGACCCCTTGGGCGAACGAGTATGGTGAGTACGAAGAGAGCCTGGATGGAACTTGGGAAGAAGTGGGTGACGCGCTGCGGCATGAGCTGATTGACGCTGCTACTTACGATGAAGTTTTGATGAAGACGGCCGATTAGGCGGCGAGCAACCGAAGGGTGAATCGTTGGCTAACGACGAATCAATAGAACGACATTACGCGGCGAGCAACCGAAGGGTGAATCGTTGGCTAACGACGAATCAATAGAACGACATTACGCGGCGCTGCGTCAGGTGCTGGCTGATCCTGATATGAATCCGCGCGGGGCATACTCGACGATCAGACAAGGGCAGTATTTCATCCAAAGCGGATCGCGGCCTCGTGCCACATCGGAACGGGAACTCTTGCACAAGAAGTGGATGCAAGAAGTGATTGAGGACTCTGCTAAGCGCGGAGAAATCAAGCACGAGGGAAAAGCTATTGTGATGGCTGGGCCGCCCGGAGCTGGCAAAGGCACTGTGCAGCGCGAACGCTTGAATGATGTTCCTGGTTACGTTCAGTGCGACCCGGATATTTTCAAGGAGAAGATCATCCAGCACGAGCTGGATAGCGGAAACCTGGATCGTCTGAAAACGCCATTGGTGAAAGAGCTTGAAGCCCAGGGGCACAAGTTCGCTCCAATGGAGTTTGCTGCGTTGGTGCATGAAGAATCGTCCATGCTCAGCGCCAAGCTACAGAAAGACTTGCGCAAGGACGGCACGAACTATGTCATTGATACGGTGCTCAAATCGCAAGGGTCGGCGCAGGAGGTTGCCACTACTTTGGACAAGCGCGGCTACACCTACGATGTGGTGAGTGTGCAGGCCTCATTCGAGGAGTCCAAGGCCGGAATTTATGGCCGGTGGCAGGCCGGGCGCGATGCTTTTGAACGTGGAGAGAGTCAGCTTGGCGGCCGTCCGGTGCCATCTGATTTTGCGAATAATTTGGTCACGCCGGAGGGCAAGTCTGCTACCGAGGAAGCGGCAAGGTGGTTGGCTGAGAATGGCAAGGGGGTTGCCAGTTTCAAGCAGTTCCGTCGAGGTTCTGCGATCCCTGAGATTGACCAGGTGAAGCAGGATGGCAAGCTCATGGCGCGTCGTGCAGCGACGGCACGGCAAGGTTTTCCCAAGGGCCTCGGGGTGCCGAAAACTATCGGGAAGTCTAATCGATTCGGTCGGGATCGAGGTACTGGAATCGGAGAATAAAGTCCGAACGATTCAGGGAGCTTTATCCTGGCGGGTTGCCTTTACTAGAGGCCGTGCACGGGCCGCGATCACTCGTAGTAAGTGAACTCAGGTACCGCAGCTTGTGGCTTGTGTGCGGGCGGTCGATTGGTTCCTGCTGTCCATCATGTGTGCGAAAAAAGCAGCGGAGCGGGAGGGCTTTTTTCGTGCCCATGTGGGCAGGAGGCTACCTAACGTAACCAGGTTTAAAAAGTGGGCCGGTACTCACCTTTGGGTGAGTGCCGGCCCATTGCTATGTGCTCGTTTAGCTCTCTGCTGGTGCAGTCGTTTGATCGGCCTTTTTGCGAGGCCGGCGGCGGGACGGCGAGCCGATTTTGTTGAGCTCGGTTTGCGTCCATCCCTTCTTCAATGCAGCGGCGAAAGCTTGCTTTTCGGCGGCCTTGGCTTGCTCTAGCTGCTGCTCGGCTTCCACACGCGCGGCGACGGCTTGGGCGATGTCGTTGGCGGCTTGCATGCGCAGGTCGTTTTGCGCTTGGAGCTGTTCGAGGATGCGGCTTGCTGCGTCACTCATGGCTTGAACCTTCCGGTAGGACTACACCACATCGGCTAGGCCGATCTGGTGAACTGGTGATGGTTCCAGCGTAGCGCGGGCATCTTCTGATGCCAACGCTTGTTGCACTTACTAGAGACGAAGTGCCCCGCCGAAGAGGCGGAGGCACTTACTAGAGACGAAGTGCCCCGCCGAAGAGGCGGAGGCACTTACTAGAGACGAAGTGCCCCGCCGAAGAGGCGGAGGCACTTACTAGAGACGAAGTGCCCCGCCGAAGAGGCGGAGGCACTTACTAGAGACGAAGTGCCCCGCCGAAGAGGCGGAGGCACTTACTAGAGACGAAGTGCCCCGCCGAAGAGGCGGAGGCACTTACTAGAGACGAAGTGCCCCGCCGAAGAGGCGGAGGCACTTACTAGAGACGAAGTGCCCCGCCGAAGAGGCGGAGGCACTTACTAGAGACGAAGTGCCCCGCCGAAGAGGCGGAGGCACTTACTAGAGACGAAGTGCCCCGCCGAAGAGGCGGAGGCACTTACTAGAGACGAAGTGCCCCGCCGAAGAGGCGGAGGCACTTACTAGAGACGAAGTGCCCCGCCGAAGAGGCGGAGGCACTTACTAGAGACGAAGTGCCCCGCCGAAGAGGCGGAGGCACTTACTAGAGACGAAGTGCCCCGCCGAAGAGGCGGAGCAAGCTATAGACTTAGCACGGCTAAGTGGCTTGTGCCCTTGATCTTCGATTCAGCGGGTGGGACAATTGACCTTGTTAGGTCGATTGGCGTTGCACTGGGCGGGAGGTTGGATCGCATGGCTCGTTTCGATTCGCGCAAGCGCCAGCCGAATGCGTCCGGTGGCCGATCGGTGCGCCGCGAGGTGAAGTTGACCGTGGAGCAGAACCTGGCGTTGCAGGTCATGGCCGACGAAGTTGGCGTGTCGGTTCCTCGGTTGTTGGTGGAGTCAACGTTGTCGCAGTCTCGTGGTGAGACTGCTGCCGAACGTCATGAGCTGATCACGTCGCTGTTCTTGTTGCAGCGTGGTCTTGCTGCTGCGGGGAACAACATTAACCAGATCGCCAGGGCCGCGAATGCGACTGGTGAAATCAAGGGCGAGTTGCACGATTCTTTGGAGCACCTGCGCGCAACCGTGAAACGTATTGACGAGGTTTTGGAGTCGTTGAAGATCGTTGGTGATCCGGCATGATTCCGAACGTTACCCGCGGTGGCCGCGTGGCCGGGTTGATGAACTACCTGGTTGGCCCTGGACGTGCCAATGAGCACGAGAACCAGCGGCTAATCGCTGGCGATGACCGCGTGACTTTTGCTTACGCTCCGGGCGTTGAGTTGTCGAAGTATGATGCGTTTGAGATTGCCGAGATTCTGGATGCCCCGCGCAAGCTGCACGGCACCGAAGTGGCCAAGCCGGTGTACGCGAAAGACGACGTTGCAGGCGGCTTCTTGACCGATGAACAGGGCAAGAAGATCAAGGTCGGATCGACGCCAACGCATGTGTGGCACTGCTCGTTGTCCTTGGCCGAGTCCGAAGGATCGGTGTCTGATGCGCAATGGAAAAGCATCGCAGAATCCTTCGTTGAAAAGATGGGTTTCATTGACCCGGACGGTGCGAAGTCCTCGCGCTGGGTTGCCGTGCATCACGGGGCTTCGAAGAACGGCAACGACCACATTCATCTGGTGGTTCAGATGGTGCGCGAGGATGGCACCAAAGCGAATACCCACAACGATTTCCATCGTGCCCAGGTCGCGTGCCGCGAGCTGGAAAACGAATACAACTTGCGTGCCCTTGAATCCTCGGTGACGCAGCAGCAAGGCTTGTCGGGAGAGAAGCCAGCGGAGCGCGAACGGGCAGCCCGTGAAAGCTACGCGGTATCGGATCGGGTGGAGATTTCCCGCCGCATGCGTGCGGCACTGGCAAGCTCTTCGAGTGCTGATGATTTCATTCGCCAGCTGCCTCAGATGGGGGTGCAGGTTGCCCCGCATTTCGCCAAGGATTCCACGTCTCGGGTCACCGGTTACAAGGTGTCTTTGGGAACGAAATCCGGTGAGGATCAGGCAGTGTGGTACGCGCCGTCAAAGCTGGATCGCAGTCTTGGGTGGCCGTCCATCAAGGCACGTTTCAACGGGGCTGGGGTGCGCGAGGCGGAACAGTTCTTGGCTGGCCGCCACAGCAGTGCTCGGGTGCAGCGCGCGTCCGGTTACCGGGCGTTCGATTTGTCGCAGTCCACTTCCGCGAAGTTGAATGGCGGCCAGCTTGGGCCGGATACCTTGGCGAACATTTACGCGCGGTTGTCGTTGGAGCTGGAAGGGAACAAGCCTGGCAGCTTGGCACGGTTGAGCACGCACATGGCCAGGGCTGGGCAGGGCATGGGCAACCGTGCTTACGCTGCGCGTTTATCGTCGCGTTTCGGTTCGCGTTCTGCGGAGCAAGGCTGGATGGCGGTGCTGCGCCAGGCTAACCGCTTGTCGCGGGTGATGATGCAGGGCCGCATGGCCTCCGAACGTCCGCAACTGGCCCAGGCTGCCCAGCAGGTCGTGGCGATGGCGGAGAAGATTGTACGAGATGCCGAGCAGCGTCTACCGGCTCATGCGGTGGCGTATCCGGGTGCGCGAATGACCAAGAAGGATCGGGATCACGGCTTAGGCCGGTGACCGAACAGAAATGGGAGAGTGCAGGACATGGAAAACGACGAAGAATCAGATATTTCGATGGAGTTCGGCCGTGTGCTGCGCATGGCCCTGGGTGCTGCGATGCAGGCCAAGGAAGCTTCTGACCGGCGCGCGGCGAACCGCGATCCCGAAGCCCAAGCTCACCGGTTGCAGCAGCAGGTCGCCTCGCTGTTGAAGAAGGACATGACTTCACCGGATTTCGTGAAAATGAGTTCCCAGCAAATCGCTGACCGGATGACCGTGGCCTCGGAACTGTCGGGCCGTTATCCCGATGCCTCGAAAGCATTCATGGCCGGATCGGATCGGCTACGCAACGAGCTGGGGATCAATATCGAGGACATTTACAAGAACCATCCCCAGTCGCCCATGGAACGCTACCAGGCGTTGCGTAATGCCATCGATGACTACCAAGCCAGCTCCCGACTAGACCAGGAAGCGAACGCAGAACGCGGCCACGACGCACCAGAAGCTTCCACCCAGGCTGAGGCGAAGGAAGAACAATCCCAGGCCCGTGAAGAAGCTGCCGAAGGGCATCTGGACAAAGCTGAACAAGCAGAAGGCGAAACCCAGCTTGATGCTCGGGATCGCGATGCTGCCGAAGGCCGCGAAGCAGTCAACGCGCCGAGTTTGGGTAGGCCCGAAACGCAGCACGCGACCGGTGCCAGCGTGCATCCGGATGATATGGGACAGGGATCTAAGACTGCGGCGGCCGTGCTCGCGCGAGCAAGGGCCGTCCACGGATTCCCCACCAAGCCCGGTGAAGCGGTGCGCTTCGGTACATCGAGCAGGCCGGCAGCGCAGCATGGCAGCGGGCACGCACGAAAGCGTGGACAGAGCGCGGAGGTGACTCGGTGAGCTTCATCAATGATGAACAGCTGGAACCGTCCGCACCAGCCGATGAAGGACAGGGCGAGGAAGCGGAGCACCCCTTAGCTTTTGAGACGGAAGAGGAATGGCTCACCGGGTGGGCTTTGCCCAACTTCCGGCGGCGGCTGAATAAGGGGGAGTTCCGGTGGGATCCTGAATGGTGGCGTTATGAAGAAGCGATCACGCTGGTCACCTCGTTGTGGTTGAGCTTCGAAAAAATGCGGTGGGAGGGCGCTACCGGCATGGCTTCGTACATGCGCGATTACTTCTATCCGTTGATGGGGGAGCTGACTTCACCAGATGGCCCGTTCTGGGATTATGACCCACCGGTACGCGAGGATGTCCCGGGGGAATGGCCAACTACAGCGATGCCTGCTGAGGCGCGAAAGTAGTCTAAGATATGGATCCGTTGAATATATCTTAAATTAATTTAACAATTCATCGATTATCCGCTTTGAATCTGATAGCTGGGATCCATATTCTTCTAACCAGGCAGGAACAGCGTTTACATTAACCTCTAGCCACCAGGTGTCCGAAGCATCCTGGCCTGTGTGTTGCCCTAGAGTGCCAATTACGTGAGTGTCTAGGACTTCTTTAGGGATTGTCCATACGTGTATATCGTGTGCAGATACGCCGATGAAGAATCCGCAATCAAAGTCAGTATCTCTAATCTGTTGGAACCGATAGGTTCCCGTGTCCCAGGGTGTTGACATCTTAACCTGGAACCTACACCCATCGATTTGAAGATAGTGCTGCTTATCAACATATTCTATGTGAGCTTCATAGCCGTTGTTCTGAGCCCAGAATTCTGCGATCTTTCTTCCTAGTGAACCTTTGGTCGCTGGAGGTAGGGTATGAATGAATCTAACGGGGCTATTTTCCCATTGGCTAAACTCTGGTTTCCCCTTGTGGCGTTTTTCCTCGAAGTCTAAGGCAAAGGCGACGATGTCGTCGTAGTCTTTTTGCGAAGCTGAATTAACCATTTGCCCTCTTGCTCTTAGCCGTCCAAATTTTATTGAACTCTATCGGATCGCTAAGCATCTCGGAACTGTTTCGACTGATGTTGCGGAGGTACTTATTTTGCTGGAAGAGACTCATAGTAGTCCTGAGACAGCTTCACGTCTTGGCCGTAGGGCTTTTGGGAGAAGTGCACGAGTTCGAGAAGTCCTGCGGGAATGCCCGAGCCGGTAACGATGGCCCGGCCTCTAGGCAGTGCGCCAAGGTCTGAGACTTCCAGAATGGATTCACGCTGCATCGAGCTGGACACGGAGCGACCGTTGCGGCCACTGGTGCTGGAGGAGCGTTTGAGCACGTCGCGGGCACCGATCAGCTTTTCCAGATACGGCAGGAACTTATCGTCAGACAGGCCAGATCCGGCCACACGGATATTAGACGCGCCCCAGAGCTTATCCATGCCGTCTTGCCCGTAGGCTTCCACGCCTTGCTTGTAGGACTGGAAGAACGTGGAAACGACGATGCCGCGCGAGCCGTAGTGGGAATACACGTCGGGCAGCTCGCGCCAGCGAACGACGTTCGCGGCCTCGTCCAGCACCGCCATCATCGGTGTTGTTAACCGACCACCGGGCAGCGCGGCGGCAGTCTTCTCGGCGGAATCCATCACGGCCATCACCAATGCGGCGGTGATGGCACGGGCCGTGCCCGCACCTTCCTTGGACACCAGATACAAGGTATCGGTGCTCGTTGCGAATTTGCGGTGATCGAATTCGGGACGGGCAAAGTTCCCATTAGGTCGAATCCAAGGGGTGACTTCCTCATAGGAAAGCACCGTGATCCACGGGCGCATCGTGCCATACACGCCATCACGCTGCTTGGGGGTCAGTCCTTGGATCTGCCAGAGAGCGGAGGAGAAATCCTGGTACCCGTGCTCGTCCAGCAGGTCGCGTGCGGTTTTGTCCTCGGGGTCTTGCGCCCAGGCAAACACGTCGGTGATCGGCCGGTTGGCAACGGCTGCAGCAAACAGGAAATGAGACAGGAGGCGCTTACCATCCGACTCAAAGTACGCGTCGGACTTGGCACCGGCTGAGGTTTCCGAAGCAATAAACACATCGGCCAGCTTGACCGCAGTTTTCATATCGGTCACGAAAGACAGCGGGTTCCACCACCAGGAGGGTTCTTCACCGATGATGCCCTGCACATCGTGAACCCACACGGTGCCCACGCGGGCGCGAGGGCCACGGGTCATGTCAACAATGTCGCGCTTGTTCGAGGTGGCCAGCACCGGGCCGTGAGTTTCCAGGATCTGGGGGACGCACACGCAGGAGGTCTTACCGGCGCGGGGCCCCATCAACCAG
>NZ_CP195019.1:0-53159 GCF_051161755.1 Glutamicibacter sp. PAEs-4
CCGCCACCCAGGCGGCGGGCGAAGGGGTCACCCCCTCGCGCTCCCCCAGCCGGTCGCATCCGCGACCGGGGCCGCCGACAGAGGGCGGCCAATACGTCGGCCGCTGCGCGGCCGCCCTCATTCCAGCTATCGCATTTTCTTGCCGTGAAGCCTTCGGCAGCATACGTTCGCTCCACCTCCGCGCAAGTGCTTTCGCGGCATATCCTCGCTCGCTGCGCTCGCTCCGGTATTCCACGGTCACTTGCACTCCGGCTGCGCTCTCTGCGCGGCACATTCGTGCCTTCACGGCAAAAAAACGTGAGGGGTAGTTGGTAGTCCGAGACACCAGGAGGTTCATCATGGCACGCACGATCAAGACCCAGAAGACCGCAGAGCAGCGCCGCGCCGAGGCCGACGCCCTGCACGAGTCCATCGCTCAGCAGGTGGAGCAGCTGCGCGACTCCGACGCCTGGCAGCGATTCCTCGACTTCGCCCGAGCGTTTCACTCGTACAGCCTGAACAATGTGCTGTTGATCCTCTCGCAGATGCCGACCGCGACCCGCGTTGCCGGGTTCCGCAAGTGGCAGCAGCTCGGCCGCCAGGTGCGCAAGGGCGAGCGCAGCCTGAAAATCTTCGGGTTCCGCGAGCGTAAGGCCAAGGCCGACGAAGAGAACGAAGACGGCACGCTCGACCAGCTCGACACAGGCGAGCGCGTCGTGCGCTACTTCCCGATGCTCAGTGTGTTCGACATGAGCCAGACCGACCCGACCGAGGAATGGATCGACCCGAACCCCGCGCAGCGGCTCGACGGAAACGACGAGGCCGGAATCTATGCCGCCACCGCCGACTACCTCACCGCCCAGGGCTGGACAGTCACCCGCGAGACGATCCCAGGCGAAACCAACGGATACACCACGACAGACGGCACCAAGCGCGTTGTCGTAGACGCAGCGCTCAGCGATGCCCAGGCCGCTAAGACGATCCTGCACGAGGCCGCGCACGTCATCCTGCACAGCTCGGAGGATCACGCCGAGTACGTCGCGCACCGAGGCTTGAAAGAGTGCGAGGCCGAGAGCGTCGCCTACATCGTCGCCGGGATCATCGGCCTAGACACGAGCGCCTACAGTGTCGGCTACGTCGCAGGATGGATCGGAGACGACACCGACACCATCAAGCAGACCGCCGCGAACGTGCTGCGCGCCGCGCACACCATCGCAGACGCGATCACTGAGGCCGACGAAGAGCAGGAAGCCCAGGCCGCCTAAATAGGCCTATAAGACCTATAAGGGATGCCCGAGCAGCCCGCCGCCAGCCAGGCGGCGGGCGAGGGGATGCCCCCTCGCGCTCCCCCACCAGATCGACGGCCGCAAGCGGCCGCAGAACTTGAACGCTTCGCGTTTCTTGCCGTGAAGCCTGGCGGCACACTACATTCGCTCCACCTGCGCGCAAGTGCTTTCGCGGCATATCCTCGCTCGCTGCGCTCGCTCCGGTATTCCACGGTCACTTGCACTCCGGCATCGCTCATTACGAAGGCGTAAACGCCTTCACGGCAAAAAACGAGAGAGGGAGACACCATGCAGAGCATCACCACCATCACCACCATCGTTCCCATCGTGGACGACACCGAGATTCCGCGACAGCTTCGCAAGCTCGCAGAGCGCGACGAAGACCTGATGAGCTACGCCCGCAGCGGCTACCGGCTCGCAAGCACCGTGGCGATCACCGGCCCGGAGTTCGTCACGTTCGTGGACACGCTCACCCGCGACCCCGAGCACAACTAAATAGACCGATAAGACCTACAGGAGGTAGCACCATGTTCAAGTTCCGCTCGCAGCTCACAGTCGCCCAATGGGCGACGATCCGCGACCTATGCCTGCACGAGCAGCCGCGCCCAGCGGTGCAGCGGCAGGCGTTCGCCAGCATTGAAATCATCGTCATCGAGGACGACCTGACCGTGGAGAGCATCACCGTGCACCCGGACGGCCGCGCCGAGAAGTCGGTACTCAACGGCATCGGTGAGGGCTGGACAGAAAGGGAGCTCGATCAGTCCGAAATGGAGTGGATCGAAGCCTAGACACCATTAGACCTATTAGGTACAATAGACCTATAAACCCCATAACCCCGAAACCGAACCGAGAGGTTGCACTCATGACCATCACCGCCGAGCACCTGACCATCACTCTCGAAGACGGCCGCGAGCTGACCGGCCGAACCCCCGTCGAGCTGGCGCACAAGTGGGCCGAGGCCGAGCACGGCGAAGAGTGGCAGCAGCTCAGCGCCGCAAAGCAGAGCATCGAAATCACCGCTGCGTTCGATGCGCTCAACAGGGCAGCGCAGGAGTACAGCGAATGAGTGCCCGCCGCCCGCGGCCATGCGGCCGCGGGCACCAGGCGGCAGCGCCGGGGCGCTGCACCGGCCGCATCCGCGACCGGGGCCGCCGACAGAGGGCGGCCATGCGTCGGCCGCTGCGCGGCCGCCCATCTTTCAAATCGTATTTTGCCGTGAAGCCTGCGGCATTCTACGTTCGCTCCACCTACACGCAAGTGCTTTCGCGGCATATCCTCGCGTCTCTCGCTGGCGCTCGGCCGCTCCGGTATTCCACGATCACTTGCCCTCCGGCTGCGCTCGCTACGAAGGCACATGGTGCCTTCACGGCAAAAAACGTGGGGGGAGTGTCAGAGGGAACCGAGGCACTGGGCAGGAAAGGAACCGATCATGAGCTTTACAGTCACCGTCTACAGCAAGCCGAGCTGCGTGCAGTGCAACGCGACCTATCGGGCGCTCGATAACAAGGGCATCAACTACCAGGTGATCGACGTGACCGCCGACGATGCGGCCGCCGAGTACGTCAAGGGGCTGGGCTACATGCAGGCACCCGTCGTCGTCACCGATGACGAGCACTGGTCAGGCTTTCGACCCGACAAGATCGAAGCGCTCTCGCAGCGACTCACTGACACCGCGGAATAGACCCATAAGACCCATAAGGGGGAAATATCATGCTGACCAAAGAAGAGCGCGCCGCGTGGATCGCGAAGCGCGAGGCCGAGCACCAGAAGATCAAAGACCGCATCCGTGCAGCCGGGATCAAGTACCCGCTGGGCTGGGATGAAATGGGATCGAGTGAGAAAGATATGTGGGAAGACCGCATGATCCGCTCTATCGACCGGCTCGAAGGGAAGAGCAAGTGAGGGCGGGCGCGCTGCGCACGATCCTTGCAGGCGCGCTGCGCACGATCCTTGCAGGCGTGCTCGCAATCGGAAGCGCCACCGGCCTACAGAGCTGCACCGAGACGAGCGCAGCCGACGCCGAGCTGCTGCCCGCTGAGAGCGCACAAGTGATCGCCGTAGTGGACGGCGACACCATCGACGTGCAGACGGCCGGGGGAGAGGCGCGCGTGCGCCTCATCGGCCTCGATACACCCGAAATCAACCGTGACGGCGGGCAGGATGACTGCTACGCGCAAGAGGCGCGCGACGAGCTGAACACAATGGTCTACGGGCAGGCGGTCGAGCTGCGCGCCGATCCTACTCAGGATGACACCGACCGCTACGGGCGACTGCTGCGCCACGTCTACATCGACGGGCAGAGCGCAGCCGTCGTGCTGCTCGAAGCAGGAGCCGCGCACGAGTACACCTACGATGCGCCCTACGTCGGCCAGGCCGAGCACCGCGACGCAGAGCGCGCAGCGCAGGCCGACGCGCTGGGAATGTGGGGGAGCTGCACCGGATAATCTGCGAAACCATAGACACGACTAGACCTATTAGGTACAATAGACCTATAAACCCCATAACCCCGAAACCGAACCGAGAGGAAAGATCATGACCACCTTCATCAGCTTCACCGGGAACCTGGCAAAGGCACCCGAGCTGCGCACCGACAAGAACGGCCGCCCCTACACCTTCGCTCGCGTCATCCGCACGGATCGCGTGAACAAGGGCGGTGAGTTCGAGGACGGCGGCACCGAGGGCTACGACGTTGCAGTCTGGGGAGCCGACGCCGAAGCGCTGTGCGACCTCGCTGAGCGTTGCGGGAACGTGCGCGTGAACGTCGCGGGCGAAGAGCTGCTGGACACCTACACGAACGACGAGGGCAACACCCGCACCGTTCGCAAGGTGCTCGATGCGGAAGTGACCGTGAGCCTTCGCGGCCAGACCGTCACCGTCGAGCGCCGGAACTAGACCGCCGAGATAGTGGGCTGCCAAGGTGCAGCCCACTATCTGCCCCCAATAGGGGTATTAGTACCATTAGACCTGAAAGAAGGGCACCATGATTCTTGCGTATTGCAACCAGAAGGGCGGAGTGGGGAAGTCCACCACCGTCTACCACCACGCCCGCGCCGCGATCCTCGCAGGACAGAGCGTGCTGGTGATCGACGCCGACCCGCAGGGGAACATCACCAGCGTTCTCACCGAAGACATGCAAGAGGGCGACGTCGGAGTGGCAGACGCGCTCAGTAGCCGCAGCGAAGACACGCTGGCCGACGTGCTCGTGCCCGGTATCTGGGAAGGCCTTACAGTCGCGCCGACCGTGGGCGACAACCTGGCCGACGTGCGAAACGAACTCGTTATCTCATCGGAGCCGGGCCGCGAATCGCGGCTGCGCGCGCAGCTCGCCGCGATCCAGGCCGAATATGACCTGGTGCTCATCGACTGTGGCCCCGCTATCGACCCGCTGACGATCAGCGCACTCACGGCCGCCGAGGCAGTCGTGATCGTCTCACAGTCGAAGCTGTGGAGCGTCAACGGCCTCGCGAAGCTCATGACCACCGTGGGCCAGGTGCGCGAGCACTATAACCCGCAGCTCACGGTCGCCGGTCTGGTGCTCAACGCCCACGAGGCGCACACACTCGCAGGTGGCTACTGGGCCGACGAGCTGACGGCGGCCGCCGAGGCCGCACAGCTCCCGATTCTTACCCCACCCGTGCCGAAGCGGCAGGCAATCGCAGATGCCACCGAGACGGCCCGCGGCTTGGACGAAGGCGACGCGCAGTCGCGCGACCTCGCCGTGATCTACGCCGCACACATCGACCAGCTCATGAAGGGAACTGCTCATGTCTAAGAAACCCGAACGCCGACGCTCACAACTCGGCGGCCTGTCGCCCGTAGCGCCGATGAGCGGCCGCGTTGAGACGGCACAGCCGGCCCCTGAGAGAACAGCACCCGCAGCGGCCGCGCCCGCTGCGCCAGAGCGCACCGTGACGGCCGCCAGCTCGAAGCCTGGCACCCGCACGAAGATGGGCTATTACGCGGCCCCGGAGGATAGCGAACGCATCCGGGCAGCGTTCATTGCAGCGAGGAACGCAGGGCGGCCGTATCGGTCACTCTCTGACTTCCAGCTTGAGGCAATTCTCGACAAGGTAGTTCAGCTCGAAGCCGAGCTGAACGGCGGCCGACCGTTCGAGGGCGCACCCGCGCACAGCCTGTCACCCGGCCGCCCGATGGAGTAGGGGAGTAACCACAATGGCAATCAACGAGGAACAGCGGCAGCTCGAAATCGCCGCCGAGGTCGAAGAGCTGGCGCGTGCGCTCGCGCACTCAACCCGTGACGTACCGCACCCGCGCGACTCATACCGGCTGCTCGGTGAGCTGGGCGCGACTATCGACCACCTGGCGCAGGTGATCGACCAGCTCGGCAAGTGGCACAGCCGCACCGAGGACGGCACACACTACGACGGCGAAGACGGCGACGGCACCGGCAGCGCCCGTGCGGCCGCTGACGAGATGACCACCGCAGCAAACATGCTCAGACTGGCATCGAGTCACGTTCATCGGGCACACGGCCATAACGGCGTCGTGCGTTGGTATCAGGAGCCGCAGGAGAACTGATGAGCGCGCTACAGATCATCTACTATGTCGGGATCGTCGTAGGCATCGCCATGTTCGTTGCATCATGGCTGATCCGCCGTAAGCAGATCACCGAAGGCCCGCTGGCCCGAGCTGAGAAACCGTTGATGCTCGGGGGAGCGGCCGTTGGCCGCACCGTTCCTGAAGCGGTCATCCGGGCCATCAATATAGATTCTCTTGCCCAGATTCAGTTGCGGGTGATGGCCGCCGGGGCGGCCGCTCCGGATATTGACGAAGACGACTTGCGTGATCTTCCTGACCTAGGATCGGCCTTCAATGACGACAACGTATGGCGGTTTCACCTTGCCGCTCTTGAACATGACAATCGTTTGATCCGCTGATATCAGATCGCTCGATCCAGGTCAGGGCCGACGCCTCCTTATTGCCACGCGAAGCCGGTCCACGAGTGGTAGCGTCACCCAGATAACGGTCGCCACTGTGAGCGGTGTGGTGATGAGGAGTTGCACCGGTATCGCCAGGGCGTGGAGTTTCGGACTCAAAAGGTATGCCGAGAGAACGGCGGGTGGATAGAGGGCGATCCAGACCGCAAGAGCCGTATGCCATCGGGGAGCTTTTCTTTCGCCGGCACGCATCGTGTCGGCGAAACCTTCGAGTCCTTCTATCGTCAGCGGTATGGGGTTTCCCTGGGTGAGTTCGTCTGCCGTGTCGAGATGTCCGAGACGTTCTTCACTCTCCTCCCAAGCGATGAGCTGATAGGCCGAGCTGAAACCCAATTCAACGATTACCGTCGTTACGGACTTCTGTTGAGTGTCGCGCACACTCGATGTGATGTAGCCGGGAAATCGCGCGGCCCGTCGACAGAGCTCGTCAGCCCAGTCACGAAGTTCTGATTCGCGGCCGGGAGAGGCGCGTCGAGAGATGATGACGAGTACGGGAAGAGTTTTTGAGTCCATGATGCCGAATCAAGGATAGCATAACTCAGCTATTGGTCGAGACCCGAAACCAGGAGATCGGTCGACTGCGCTCAAACCGTGAGTCCTTCGGTGTGCCATAACGCATCGTCGACACTGGTGTCCGGGCTCAGGAGACAAGATGGAGCAGGACGCATGAGTTGCTAGATATGCCGTTGGGGGGAATCGTGCGACGGGCGCACTCGTATCCACCACGGACAGGGCTTAAGTGCTGTTTGTAACCGGCCAGTTGTGGGCGCGAGCTCGAGCCATGGGGCCGGGTCAGTGCAGATCTGCAATGGCGCGACACTCGCGTACTACAGGGAAGGTTAGACCTGGCAGCCTAACCGGGGCACAGGCGAAGATGCCGACTGGATATTCGGTGTATCACTCTGAGGACTAATCCCCCCCTACGTGTCAGGGTTGAGTGAGTCCACCGGTTTATAGCAAGTCCGCCTCGTGGGGCGAGTTGAAGGATCACCAATCTGATGAGTTTGAGTTCCCCGGTCGCGGTCGTCGCGGCCGATGATGGAGTCGTGAGCGCACCCTCGATCCCGGACGGGCCGACGCGTCGGCGTTCGTTCTCGCCGGGCCAGAAGTTGCAGTACCTGTCCGAGTACGAGGTCGCGTGCGAGACGGGTGAGGGCGCGGGATACCTGCGCCGACATGGCCTGTACTCGTCGCTGATCTCGGAGTGGCGCCTCACCAGGGGGCAGGAATCCTTCACATGGTTCTTGCCCCCTCATCTGTTTAATGCCGCTGATACACCCGGGCAGCTTTATGCGCGGCTAGCGGCAGCCAACGGTAAATGGGGCTACTGTTATGTAGCCGCATTTTGTGCTACCCTTTAGTTATGGGAGTTCAGTTCACGAGTAGCGCCGACAAGCACGGCATTCCGCGCGAAGATTCGCTCTACGCGATCATGCACGCGGAGGTATCGGCCGAAGTTGATGGGGAGCCGGGCGAAGTCACGATGGTCTATGTCGGGCACCCGCACGGTCAGACTGATCGCTACATCGAAGTTATCGCCGCGCACCGTCCACCGCGAACCATTGTGATCTTTCATGCGATGCCACTGAGTGATCTGTTCCGACACCTACTCAACGAAGGGAAGTAGCACCATGAGCACCAACTACGAAAAGCTGGCGGCGCGCGCCGAGCGCGGCGACTTCAAGGTAAAGCCTGGCACCGTGCGCCGAGGATCGGAGGCGACCGCCGAGGCGCAGCGTAGTCTCATTGAGGCCACGGGCGCGACGAGTGTGGACGAGCTGACCCGCATTGTGCTCGGGCGGCCGAGCGTCGGCGCGAAGGCCGGAGCATCGCCCGTGGTGCGTGCCCGCGTGCCGCAGGCGCTCAAGGATCGCGTGACCGCAATTGCCGAGCGCGAGCACCGCAAGGAATCTGACGTGGTGCGCGAAGCCCTCGCCGCCTACGTCGAGGTGCGGGCTGTGCGCTGATATGGACGAGGGTAAGCCGCTGCCGTGGGGCACACGTCGCGGTCCGTTCGGGCTGGTCGTAGACGGCCCGAGCTACCCGAAGTGACACTGCCCGTAAACGACCGTTTGTGACCTGACAGGTTTTGAGATCATGCTCTGTTCCGCAAGCGGTGACTCAAACCAAGTACGAAAACTGGCTCTTCATAATCCGGGGTGTAGGAGGGGTTGAATCCACCGGATTCCAGTAGGTACCGGGCGATGTAGTTGGTCAGGTTTCGGAAGCCCAGGGCGGAGCCGCCCAGGTGCTCGAGCCGGCCGTTGATGGCTTCGGTGGGGCCGTTGGAACTGCCGGGGCGGTCGAAAGTAGGCCAAGATATCCGCTGCCCGCTTCTTCAGCGTCCGGCCCAGGGCGGCGAGTTCGGTTTCCGGTAGGAGGCGACCATGGGGCTGAGAGAACGCCCAGGTAGCCTCGACCTCCACATGTTCACTCCCGTTAAAGACGTCCTGGATGAGAGAGTGCTCCCGATTGGTGAGCAGGTCAGCCCCGGTCAGCAGACTCCTTCTCGCCTTGTTGAGGGGCGTCCTTCTGGTCTCGGCAACGCTCGAAGGCGTCTCCGGCGAGGCGGACTACCTGGAACGGATCCATCACCGCGGTGGCCTCGGGCAGTTGAGTATTTGAGGTCCTGAGAGCCACACGTTATTGCCTTTCAGAGCCACCTGTATGCCACCGGAGTCGAAAGGCGAGATGATCAAAGGCAGTCCACGCTTCGACCACCGCCCCGACCTGACCAGCCTCGTCGTGGGAGATTGAAGTTCTTGAGCATCCACGCGGCACTGCCGGCAGCTAGGCTCGAGCTCGTGCATCCAAACGGTCTCCGAATACTTCGGTGACGGCTTGCACCACGGGGACGTCCACGGACCGATCCTGGGCTACCTGACGGGCTTGCGCCAAGTCCTTGTGCCAAGGCCGTAGCTGGGGCGCCACATCGGCCTTCTCGTAAGCGCGGGCCGTCTCGAGTAGGAAATCGGGATTCCGGACAGACCAGCAGTCTGCGGTGCCGCCTGAGAGGACCTCCATTAATGCCTCACGCTCGATACTTGCCGTACTGGCCAGGTCCAGTGCCTCCTGGAGCACTGCCTGGGTGCCGAAGAAGACGATCTGGTTGGCGAGTTTCACGAGTTGTCCTGCGCCCAGCGGCCCGACCGGAGTGACTGTTCCCAGGAGTGCCAGCCAGGGCAGGACACGTTCCATGGATGCTGTCGGCCCTCCGGCCATGAGGGCCAGTTGACCCTCCCGGGCGGCGTCGGCACCCCCGCTCACCGGAACGTCCAGCATCTCGATACCGCGATTCAGGAGCGGATCAGCCAATCGGGCTACCGCGTCGGGGCCGACTGTCGACATCAGCACGACTGTCCGGAGACGGGCGACACCAGCCTTTGGGCTACTGCCACTAGGTGGGGTGGCGACAATGTGGGCTATGACGTCGGCACACTGCCCCGCGCTCCCTACCAGAATCAGGACCGCGTCCGACGACTCCACCACCTCCTGGACCGACTCCACGACGTCAAGATCCAAGGCAGAGCCGCGGACACTCGACCGGGCGTCGTACCCGACCACCCGGAATCCACAGGTCTGCAGTCGGCGGGCGACCGGCAAACCCAGATTTCCTAAACCGATGACGCCAACGGAGGGAAGAACCTCGACGTTTTTAGACATTACTTCCTCACCTCTCCGTGGCTCGTTCGACTCGGCTTTTCTGGGCGTTCTCTGTCCCACCGTCCCTGCCATCGTCCTTCGAAAATTTGTTGGAATCGGTCATGGCGCCATCACCGGTGTCAGTCATATTGTCGGTGCCTTTCGGATCATCGGCGCCGCTGAGGCTGCTGCCAGTTCCGCCGTCATTGATCGAGTGGTCCGCCGGGGACTTACCCTTCCTGCCCTTCCAGGACCGTAGCAGCGGAACGCCCAAGGTGAGCAGGCTCATGATCAGCAATATCATCGGCACTGGGTGGAGGACCCAGTCGTAATTTCCTCCGTTGATGATCGTCGCGCGTCGGAATCCGGTCTCAGCAAGCGGGCCGACGATCAGGCCGATGACCAGCGGGGCTTGAGGGAAGCCGCCCTTGATCATGAAGTAGCCCAGAACGCCCGCTCCCACAGTTACCATGGCATCAACCAGGCTCGATATCATGCCCGTGCAGGTCACTACCGCGCTCGGCGCCGGGTACTCGACGTCTCCGGGCATGGCGCATTGGGACGAGAACAAGTACTCCCTGAGCCGGCGGGTCGCCCGCTTCCTCACGGAACACGCCTGGACAGAGGATCCGCCCTCCCGGCTCCGTCACTTCGTCACGAACGTGCGCACCTTCGAGAGCGACGTCCCGGGCGAGGTCGTCGTCGATTCTGCGGTGCTTCTTTTCCGCAGTCGCGGCGACGTGCACGAGCCCGCGGTGATCTCGGCCGGCCGCGAAGACGTTCTGCGACGTGTCGGCGGCGGGTTGCAGCTCGCACGCCGAACCATCACGGTCGACGAGTCGGTCTTGCGCACACAGAATCTGGCGATCTTCCTATGAAACTCGAATGGGAAGGCGAAGAGGACGACCGCATCGCGGCCATCGCAGCAGCAGACGAACGTCAGCGGCTCGAAGACCAGCGGGTAGGGGCTCCGATCTCGATCGCCAATGAGTTCTCGGAGATCCGGGTATCTCGCGTGGAGACACGCAACGGCTCCCGGCTCCTGATCGAGTCGCCGCGATCCGGGCAGTGGGTCGCTCTCGATCCGCTCGAGCTCGAGGCGCTGACCTGGCAGACTACGGCGACGTTCTCCGCCATGATCGCCCAACCGTTCGCACCGATGTTCCCTGAGATAACGCCTGAAGAAGCAGGAGAGGAGTGACACATGCCTGTCGTGAAAGCGGATCTCGGGCTCTGTCAGGGCTACGCCAACTGCATCATGGCCGCGGGAGACTATTTCGATCTCGATGACGACGGCGTCGTGATCCTGCTCAGAACAGAGGTCGACGAGGCCGACCGGAAACGGGTCACCGAGGCGGCGAACAGCTGCCCGGTTTCCGCGCTCCGGGTGGAAGACGAATGACGACAGCGATTGTCGGTGCGTCGATCGCGGGGGTACGGGCCGCGCAGGCGCTTCGGGCAGAGGGGTATCGCGGAGACGTTGTGCTCATCGGCTCCGAGCCCGTGCTGCCCTACGACAAGCCGCCGCTGTCGAAGGGATACCTCGTCGGTGCAGGTGCAGCCGAGGTCACGCTCCTCACGGCGGCGGAGGCGCTCGAGCTTAACATCGACCTTCGTCTCGGTGTGCCGGCGGTAGGTCTGGACCGTGCGTTGTCGGAGCTCCGGCTGGCGAATGGACGGCGGGTCGGCTTCGATGACCTCGTGGTGGCGACCGGCGTCCGCGCGCGGCCGTCGCCGTGGGGTGAAGGCGAGGGAATCCATGTGCTGCGGACACTCGACGACGCAGACCGGCTGCGCGCCGAGCTAGTTCCCGATCGCAGGATCATCGTCATCGGAGCGGGCTTCATCGGCGCCGAGGTCGCCGCGACCGCTCTTGGGCTCGGAGTCGATGTCACCCTGGTCTCGGCGACACGCGACCTGATGTCACGCCGGCTCGGTGACGAGATTGGCGCCCTCTTCTCGCAGAAGCACTCCCGGCATGGCGTACATGCGGTTCTCGGACGGACGGTCGCGCAGATCGACGGTGCGAAGGGAGACTTCCGCGTGCTCCTGGATGACGGTTCCGAGCTCCACGGTGATGTCGTCGTCATCGGCATCGGGGCAGTGCCGAACGTCGAATGGCTCGAGGACTCAGGGCTCGAGATCGACGACGGTCTCGTCTGCGACGAATTCCTCACGGCACTCGGCGCCCCGGAAATCCATGCGATCGGCGATGTTGCGCGGTGGCGGCATCCGGTTCGCGGCGATCTCACCCGTCTTGAGCACTGGACGAATGCGGTCGACCAGGCGCGCTGTGTCGCGCACAACATCGCTCATCCCGACGACCGACGCTCATATCTGCCTGTCGAGTATGTCTGGAGTGACCAGTTCAACTGGAAGCTGCACATCGTCGGTCGCACGACGGCAGTCAACCCCGAGATGGTGACGGACCCTCGAACACCCGACCGGATCGCGTCTCTGTACTCTCAGAATGGTCTGTCATTCGACGGGGCAGTGGTACTGAATTGGCCCCGCGCTCTCGTCGAAGTCCGCCGGTCCATCGCAGCGGGATCGTCGCTTTCCGACGTTCGTGTACGACTGGGCCGGCTGCTCGAATCGGCGTCCGGATAGACCTGGACGGGATCGCCTTGCCCTTGATGGCGGCCCTGAGGGCCGGCAGGAATGATACAGTTTCTGTTGTGCAGAGAAATAGAGCAGCCGACGGAGTCGATGCGGCTCCGCAATACCCGATCGAGTCGGTCGACAATGCCCTGAAACTCCTGCTCCTGCTCGGTGAGAAGAACGAACTTCGACTGACGGACGCCAGCAAGCACCTGGGTGTCGCGACCTCAACGGCGCATCGCATCCTCGCGATGCTTCAATGGCGAGGATTCGTGCGGCAAGACCCGCGAACGAAGACATACGGGCCAGGGCCGTCGTTGACCACGATCGCCTTCTCGGTGCTGAGAAAGATGGACATCCCGCAGATCGTGCAACCGATCCTCGAGGAACTCAGCCACCAAGCCGGCGAGACGGTTCACCTCGGCACGCTCGACGGCAACTCCACTCGCTTTCTCGCAGTCTCGGAACCGACGACGGCGGTGCGAGTCGCTTCACGGTTGGGCAAGGAGATGCCGGCCCATTGCACCTCCACGGGAAAGGTTCTCCTGGCGCAGCTCCCGCGAGAACAATTGGACCGTCTCTACCCCGACGAGCAACTCTCACAGGTGACTCCGCAGTCGATCCGTACCAAGACCGAGCTCCTCGCACAACTGGATCTTGTCGCGAAGCAGGGCTATGCAACGAACCGGGAGGAGAGCGAGGAGGGCGTGGCCTCGGTGGCCGTGGCCGTTCCCTCGGCGAGCGGGCTGCGGTTGGCGATCAACGCATCTGCCCCGGTGTTCCGCTTGCCTCCCCGCAAGGTGAAGACCCTCGTCGCACTCCTCGATGAGGCAGCCGTACGTCTGGCCGACCTGACCTCCTGAAGGCTCGTCGTCTCTTTCCCCTGCGACCTGGTGCAGGGGTCGTTCGGCGCGTTCTGAAGAGAGCTCGAGCCATGCTGGACTGTTGGCGCCGCGCATGCTATTGTGTCTTCTAGTTAGGAACAAGTTCTGCTCAGCAGATAAATATGCGAAGAGGATGATCAATGGAGATCGTACTGGTGCACGGCGGATGGGTAGGCGGCTGGGCGTGGGACGGCGTCATTGCCTAACAGGCCTGGGGAAGCTATGGATTCGATTTCACGCCCAGACGACGTCGCGCCGATCTCGTACACCGAACTGGCGCCGTCGGGTGCGCCTGCTCGGTGGATCGTCCTCGTGCACGGGGGTGGTGCCTCGAACGAGTACTATCTCGAGACGCCCGACGGCCGACAGGGCTGGGCGGCACGATTCGTATCGCTTGGCTACGGTGTGCTGGTGGTGGACTGGCTGGGGTTGTCCTATGAGGCGGCCCAACACGTCGATGATCGTGCGGCGTCTGCGCGGCTGGACTATGAGAGCGTGTGCCGAGGGATGGGCGTGTTCCTCTCTGGTCTCGGCCGGAACGTCGTGCTGGTCGTGCACTCGATGGCAGGTCCGATTGGCTTCCGCCTCCTAGAGACGCATGGCGATCTCATCGACGGGCTCGTAGCCGTCGCTCCGGGCCCGCCTGGAAATATACAGGCGGTGCCCGAGATCGTGAGGGAGTCCGACCAGGAGGTCTCCATCCGTGGAGCGGCCATCGACTGGACCATCCCGAAGATGGGTTTCTGGGAACCCACAAGCGCCTTCGTGAACGACAAGGCCATCGGACCCAGCCGGCGGTTCCCCCGCGAGTGCATCGAGGTGTTCCGCCGCACCCTTCGGCCGATCCCGGCCCGGATGCTTTATCAGCGTCAGAACATCGGTGGGAGCCAAATGAGGATCGGGCCGACCGACGCGTTCACGAACAAGCCGATTCTCGTCTTCACGGGTGGAGCCGATACCGACCACCCCTCGCAGCTGGATCAGGACATCGTGGCCTGGCTCACCGATCAGGGCGCCGCCGTCACCTTCTGGTCGTCCGAACTGCCTCTTCTCGCTGGGAACGGCCACACGCTGATGGTCGAAGACAATAGCGACGAGATCGCTGACGAGATCGCGCGGTGGATCACGGCGCTCTGACTCGCCACCGTATCGTCCCGGCCATTATTTCAGCCGACCCGACGTCCCCAACAGCGGAGGAGAACGCCAGTCGTTTCCTTCGTGTCACTCGAGGGAACGCTGTGCCAGCTCGTTGCCGACTACGACTTGGTCGATCGGGCCCTTGCTCGAACTCCTCATTTCATACGTCTGGCGATGGACTCAAGGGAGATGTTCGCCGACGGCCGCGTGCAACTCCAGGTCATCGGTGGACAGCTGAGGCGTCTGCCACGACGCATCGAGACGATCGGTTCGCAGCTCGAACGGAACGTTCGGGCTGAGCATAAGGATGTTCCGAGACCTCCAGGAACGCGGATGGATCGGTTCGTTGGTCGGGGAGCTGACGACCACCCTGGTTGGCGTGGCGCTTATCGTCGCTGCGGTGCTACTTTCGGTCTCGGGGGGTGGCCCCCAGCTCGCCCCGACGTCGCACTCCTACCGTTCCTAGGGGCGGGGTGGTCGGCCTCGCGGGCAGGCTCCTCGTGCTGAGGCCGCTGCGCACCTCCTTGATGCGCACCACGCTGATCGCCGGATCCTGGCAAACTATCCCGCGACGCGAATTCGCAGGGGGTGTCGGCGCGACTTTCGATCGACGTACAGTGCCGTCCGTTAACAAACGATCGGTTCGTGCGACCGAACTGTCGAACGCCTGTGCATCGCTGCGGCGAGTTCCTCATGGCGCAGTACCTGGGTTTCGCTTCCGGAAGAAGATTTCACGAACCCCAGCGACACGGTGTTGCGGTGACGTTCGACGAAAGAGAAGAAGGATGGCCCGGCGAATCCCAATCGCGCGAAGTCTCGCCTTCGAAATGACAGAAGCGCTCCTGTGCTCGCGCGTCGGTTACTTCGCACCTTCTAGGTGTGACGTTATCAATTAGGGTGATGACGACCGGTGACGGGTACCGGTACCTGCTGAACTCTGTCGTGTCCGGTGACGGCGACCGCGACGCCTCGTCTGTGTTGACGCGGTATTACGCGGAGGCCGGGACTCCTGGCTCGATGTAGCGCCGAGGGGGTCGCTACTGGTCGGTTCCGACGTTGTGTTCAACCCAGTCGCGCAGATGCTTCAACGGGGCGGCTGCGCTGTGTCCGAGGTCAGTAAGTTCGTACTCCACGCGAGCGGGAACCTCGGGGTAGACGGTGCGAGTGAGCAGGCCGTGGTCTTCGAGACGCTTGAGGGTCTGGGACAGCACCTTGGGGCTGACGCCTTCCAAGCGTCGTTTGAGTTGCCCGTTGCGTTGCGGCCCGTCTTCGAGCGCACCGATGGCCAGGGCGCTCCACTTGTTGGCGAGCAGGTCGAGCATGTCGCGGCACGGACACATGGCCGCGTACACGTCGTTCCGGTCGCACTCATCCACGGTCTGACTCATACGTTCATGGTATCCGATGGGTACTAGGTTGCCTTGACGGTAACCAGTAGGTCTGGGGAACCATAATTGGCATGACGGCTACGACTGCGATCGGATACGAGAAGAACCTCCCCGCCACCGACCCCGAGGCGCTGACCGCCCGCGAGGTCGAGGTGCCCGAACTTGGACCGCATGACTTGTTGGTCGAGGTCGAGGCGGTCTCGGTGAACCCGGTCGATGTGAAACTGCGGGAAGGCGCTCCTGCGAACGGGTTCAAGGTGCTCGGCTTCGACGCCGCCGGTACGGTGCGCGAGGTCGGCTCAGCGGTGACGCTGTTCGCTCCGGGTGACGAGGTGTACTACGCGGGCAGCATCGACCGGCCAGGTACGAACCAGCGCCTGCATGTTGTGGATGAGCGGATTACGGGGCGCAAGCCGCAGGTGCTGTCGTTTGCCGACGCTGCTGCGCTGCCGCTGACGGCGATCACCGCCTGGGAGACCCTGTTCGAGCGGCTCGCCCTTACCGAGGACTCGACCGGCACCCTGCTGGTGATCGGCGCGACCGGCGGAGTCGGATCGATCATGCTGGCACTGGCCGACGCGCTCCTGCCGAACGTCACCGTGATCGCCACCGCCTCCGACGATGAACGCTCCGCCTGGGTGCGCAACCTGGGCGCGGAGCATGTGGTGAACCACCGCGACGACCTGGCTGAGCAGGTGCTCGCCGTCGCGCAGGATGGCGTGGACTGGCTGTTCACCGCGCATTCCGCGGGGCAGATCGAAACCTATGCGCGGATCGTTCGAGCGTTCGGGCATATTGTCGCCATTGACGACGGTCCGCGCGACGTGTTCCCGCTCAAGGGCAAGAGCATCGCTTGGCACTGGGAACTGATGTTCACCCGCCCGCTCAGGCAGACCCCGGACATGATTGAACAGCACCAGCTCCTGAACACTGTCGCTGACCTTGTAGATCAGGGCCGCATCCGCACCACGGCCACAACGACACTCGCGCCGATCTCACCGACCACACTCCGCGAGGCGCACGAGTTGGTCGAGAACGGCCGCACAGTCGGCAAGGTCACCGTCCACAGATGGGAGTAGACTGAAACCGCGCGCACGCGCATGTTCACAGGCGAGTGCGTTTGCAGAACCTCGGCTGGCCCGAAGCTGAGAGCAAATCCTGCCAACACCGGGGCGAGTGCCAGCAGCAGGACTCCGCCGATGAGGCCGCCGAATCCGGAGGCCAGCAGGGATATCGTCAAGGCTTGACCGGCTTTTCCCTTAAGCGCCATTGGGTAGCCGTCCAGCAGGGTCGCTGCTGAGGATGGTGTACCGGGGATACGCAGCAGAATCGCCGGAATGGAGCCGGCATACACAGCACCTGAGTAGATCCCCAAGAGGAAGCACACCCCGGGAAGCGGATCCAGCGCAAAGGTGAAAGGCAGGAGGACTGCGATGGTCATCGTTGCCGTGAGACCAGGGATGGCTCCTACCGCAATGCCGCCGACCACCCCTACGAGCATGAACAGCAAGGGCTGCCATGATAGGACTGCTTCGAGTCCAATCAGCAGATCGTTCATGAGATCAGCCTTTCCAGGAATCCACGGGGGAGAGATACTCCGAAAACGTTGTAGAACATCAGGAACAGCACCGTGCTGAATCCCACGGGTATGACCACGAGTAGTGGGATTTTTCGGATACCCATGAGTAGGAGGGCCAGTGCCAGGAACAACACGGTGGATGTGATGTAGCCGAGACTGTCCATCACCGACACATAGACGAGGAGTAAGGCCACGGCTCCGATTGGTTGGGTCCCCGGAAAGTAGTCCAGTGACTATGCGAGTACTCGTGTCCGACAATGGACACAGGAGGAATCACAGAAACAATGGCACGCAGACACACACCAGACCAGGTCATCGCTAAAGTCCGTCAAGGACAAAAGATGCTCAACGACGGACACCCGATGATCGAGGTCATCAAGGAACTTCAGATCACCGAAGCTACTTGGTACCGCTGGATCAACCAGTACGGGTCCGAGAAAAACGCTGAAGCCAGCAAACGTACCAAGGAGCTAGAGAAGGAAAACGCGCGCCTCAAGAAGCTGCTCGCTGATCAGATGCTCGCCAACGACATCCTTACTGAGGTTGCCAAGGGAAAATTCTAAGCCCCGAACCACGCCGCCGTGCTGTACGGATGGCGATGGAAAAATTCGGGGCGTCCGAACGCTTCGCTTGCCACGTTCTGGGCCAGAACCGCTCGGCACTACGTAAGAAAAAAACACCGATGAGCTTTGACGAAGCGCAGCTACGAGCCGACTTGAGGGCTGTCGCGTCTAAGCATCCAACGTGGGGGTGGCGCAAAGCCCGCTGGCACTTGCTGGCCACCGAACGATGGAATGACACTGTCTTGAACAGCAAGCGCATCCGACGATTATGGCGAGAAGAAGGCTTGGTCTGTAAGCCCAAGCGTCGAAAGAAGCGGCGCACCGGCCCAGACGCTGGGGAACAGAAGCGGTTGACCGCCGAGTACCCGATGCATGTACTGAGCTTTGATTTCCAGTCGGATGTCACTTCTTGTGGCCGTCATATCCGGTTCTTCAATGTCATTGATGAGTACACGCGGACCGCTTTGGCGATCATTCCCCGCAGGTCTTTTAAAGCTGCTGATGTGGTGGCTGTTTTGGAGGACATCATTGCTGAAACTGGGATCCAGCCAACGTTTGTGCGGTGTGATAACGGGCCTGAGTTCACTGCTGACGCGCTGGTGGATTGGTGCAACACTGTGGGGGTGTCCACTGCGTTTATCGATCCGGGCTCACCTTGGCAGAACGGTTTTATCGAGTCGTTCAATGCGCAGTTCCGGCGTGAACAGCTTTCCGGGGAAATTATGGACACTATGGTGGAAGCGAAGTATTTGGCTGATGAATGGAAAGACATTTACAATCATGAGCGTCCCCATGGGTCTTTGGATGGGTTGACGCCGTCCCGGTTTTGGGATGAGTGGGTTAGAGAGAATCAGTTAGCTATCGCATAGCTGCTGGACTGCTTAAAGGGACCCAACCAAGATGTTCTGGAGAGTAGAATAAGCTTATGGAAAAAAGAGACCTAGGAGGCGCGCCAACCTTTGGATCACTCCCGCAGTATCCTTTGGAGTCCGTGGACAACGCTCTCAAAGTTGTGTACCTACTAGGCAACCACGATGAAGTGCGTCTATCTGAGGTAGCCGAATTGTTAGGTGTAGCGTCATCAACCGCGCATCGCCTCCTAGCTGCATTGCAGTACAGGGGTTTTTCTATACAGAACCCTCTGAATAAGACCTATAAGCCCGGTCCTGCTCTTTCTCAAATCTCGTATTCGATACTTCAACGTTTCGATGTTCGTACCGAGGTCCGTCCGCTATTGATACAGATTCAGCGGGAGTTCAGAGAGACCGTTCATCTCGCGGTACGCGAGGGAACAAACGTTCGCTATATTGATGGATTGGAAAGCCCTCAAACTGTTCGTGTTGTGAGTCGTGTTGGACAATTATTGCCAGCAAACTGCAGTTCATCAGGAAAAGCATTGCTTGCGGAGCTGGATATATCAGAGTTGCATGGGTTATTTCGAAGTGCATCCCTGGAGACTGTAAACGAGCGATCAATCAGTACTCTTAAAGAGTTGGAAACTGAACTTGAGGTGATCCGCAAATGTGGATATGGATTAAGTTTGGAAGAGAGCGAAGATGGTGTTACTTCGGTGGCAACTGTGCTGCCGCAAGCATCTAATCCAATGCACTTAGCGGTGAGCTTATCGTTCCCATCGGGGCGAATCAGCAAACAAGATATTGAGAAGATGGGGCGTAAACTTCATGCCATGGTTGCTAGCGCTCTAGTCAAATAACCATTCAGACGAAAGAGCACATTAGATCTAAAGGCGATAGTTCATAAAGATCAATATTTTAATCAATTCGGCTCACGGTGGAAGTCGTGACGAACTTGCAAATGAGTGAATTATCTGGGGATGAAAACGTTTTGTAGCTGATGCGGAAGACGGACTGCAGGAGCTGGGATAAAAGCTACTCTGTTGGATCCTCCGGAGCAAATTAAGAATCTACATATTCGACCCGCTTTTTTGCTATTTTAAATTCATCCCGCGGGGTTGCTCAAGGATTTTTATCGAGCTTTCCTCCGCCCTGTTTCGAAACGTTCTTTCGGCGGGTGAAAAATATTCCATAAATCTGGATTATTTTCGGCACGATAAAATAAACAGATAATGGAACAATTACGATTGTCAGCAAAAAAGCGCTGAGAATTGGGGGCCAGTTTTTGCTCCATGGAGCAACTGCATAGAGTCCCAGAGAGACCATGGGGAAGATCGCGAGCCATGTGGCCACGACGCGTACGTGCGCAGAGGGAGGGGGAACAGTCTGCCTATCTTCTCGTTTTGTAACCATGAACTCAGACTCACTCCTTGTAGCACTTAAAGCTATCGAGGCCTGAGAACGACATATAGCCGTATCTTGGGCCTCGATAACTATATATTTCAAGGGTAATCTAAGTTTCGTTTGGCACGAATTGGCTCACTCGCCGGTATCGCTATTGTGAAGCAAGCTTAATATCACTTGTGGAGCTTAATACACCGCCAAGTCGTGATACTTCATGGCGCCACGCTATGGAATTGTTAAACTCTGAACCCAAATCAGGTAATTCATTGAAATCTTCTTCGGAAAGATCAACTAACACGCCTCCAGCCGAAACTACTTGCAACGAAAGCTCTGCAATCGTATTCACACTGATAGCCTGTAGTACCGCTTGCTCGACTGAGGAAGCGGCGCTAGTAAGGCCATGGCCCCGTAGCAACACTACCGGTCGTTGCTGCATTGCTTGAACCATTTCTGCGGCTAGCTCTTGATTTCTTACTAGAACTGCGCGCGGATACACGGGAACACCTGCTGCAGCAAGTTTGCAGCCCGGCATGTCATAGGCTCCGATGATCGGGCGAATTGGAATTCCAGCTAAGTCACAAGCAACGACCTTCGGAGGATGCGCGTGGACTACTGCGTTTACTCCATGGTTTGTGCGCAGGACCTCGGTGTGCAAGGGAAGTTCGTTAGGTACACTCCATCCGTCAAGTTCACCCGGAGCACCGGGGCTGCCATCAAAGTGAACCAGACGAATATCGCTGGGCTCTGAGTAGCCTAAACCCCGCTCGTTGGATCCTCGGCAGCGTACTAAGATGTGTTCGTCCGATACGCGAAGGCTAATGTGCCCTAATAGCCCATCCGCTAACCCGCGGCTAGCCAACACTCGACAGGCATCCGAAATTAATTGTCTTTCTTCAGCATAAGGATAAGTAGTCATCCTTTAACCCCCATTCCCCCGTCTGAATGGATCACATCGCCCGAAATTCCGCGAGACCTATCGGAAGCGAGAAATACGTAACTCCAGGCATGGTCTTCTCCGGACAAGGCAACTTGAAGTGGGACCCGCGCTGCTATGTCGGCTTCACGATTTGGAGTATTACCCAAGCTGCGGTCTCTAAGCCCGAGCGAATCTGCTCCGCGGAGATCCGTGCCGATTGTTCCGCCAGGAGCCACACTATTCACTCGGATCTCTGGGGCGAGTTCGTGTGCGAGTGCGGTAACGAGCCCACGCACTGCAAATTTGCTGGAAACATACATGATGCCCCCACGGCCAGCATAATACGCTGAGGTGGATTCGGTTAGGATCACCGAACCGCCGGACATACGAAGGGCAGGCAACGCGGCCTTTACTGAATGTATGTGACTTTTCACATTGACACTATAAATTTCGTTAAAACTCGAATCAATCTGATCCGGATTGAGTTCGCCGATGCCCTGATAGAAATCAAATATTCCGACACAATTTACGAGCGTGTCTAATCCTCCGAAGGCTTTTAGGGTAGCATCAACTGCCTTTTGGTTCGATTCTCGGGTGGAAGCATCACCTAATATGACCGGGATATCAGGTAGCTGGTCTTTCAGTAACGCGACTTTGCTGGTATCGCGTTCCAGTGCGGCAACTTGAGCTCCTTCTGCTAGAAATGCATCGAGCACAGCTCGTCCTATACCCGAACCAGCACCGACGATCAGTGCTCGTTTTCCTTCTAACCATCTTTTCTTTAGCATCGTATTCCTTAACACTCCTAAGTGTTCAACATAGTATCAATTTCGATCGGGAGAACGGCGGTAATCTTGAAGTTTTTCTATGATTTGACGTATTTGAATGGGCCCCTAGAACAGACGGGCCCATCTCTTCCCACTCCCAATGAGCCGGAGAACGACTCATTGGGAGTGAGATACGCGACGGGTCAGCTGTTCAGTGATGTCTTCTTTGCTAGCGAAGTTGACGTACATAATGGGTCATGCAGGCGTGTCGTGGCCTTGCCGCCGAAGAAGATTTGTCTAAAAGGAGACTGTCTTTTTAAGCTAGAGAGAAGTTGGTAGAACGAACGCTAGCCAGGTAAAGGCCGGGGCTGTAATGACCATGGCCGTTCCCCAAACCAACATGAATTTGAGCATTTTGGGTCGTTCCGTCTCGGGGGTGTTGGAAAGAGTTAGGGCGCCTACAGAGGAAAAAGGCATGGCGTCAACTACTGTCGCAGAGACAGCAAGCGCAACGATGACCCATGTTGGATCGATGTCGCCTTGTACGATAAACGGAACCGCCAAAGGAACCAATACTCCGATCAAACCAGCGGAGGAACCGAAAGCACTTGTAACAGCACCAACTAGGCAAAGTAAGTAGGCCGTTAGAAGAGGGGCGTTGAGTCCTGCGATACCTGAACCCACCCAGTCGATGGTACCGAAACGCTGCATTGCAGCCACGAGTGTCATAATGCCAGTGATCAAAAGGACGACAGACCATACGATCTTCTTATCAGCGCCCTTGAATCGATTTACAAAGATGCTGTGCAATGTTGCTGCTGCGATCAACGAGGTAAAGCCTAGATCTTGCTTGAATCCGAGGGCAACGATGACCACGCCGGCAATGGCGAGGATGGTAAAAACTTGGTCCATCCGAATTCGTTTAGGAAGATTATCGGCTAATTCCCCTGTCCTGTCCGGCACGGAGATGGGAGTTCGCACTGCAGGAGCACTAGCGCCAGCGCCAACCATGACACTTGAGCGCGCTAAAGACCTGGTCCCAGCCGACATGCGAACCTCGGCACGCGTTTCGGCTCCTTCACGGAGCAGTGTTAGGCCACCGAAAATAATGTAAATCACGACGGCGAGGGCAAGATTGTAACCGTAGTTTCCCAGGAATAGTGCCATACCAGAAATGACGATGTCATTTTGCTCGGCTGCCGCTTGTGCCACGACGGCCAAGCCATTCAATGGGGAAAAATTACCCGCGCAAGAGCCATGCATCACTACTAGGGCAGCCAATTTGCGATTGATTCTGTATTTTTCCGCTAATTTAAGACACGGCGGTGCAAGCATAGCGATACCCGCTGGACCCAATGCCCCCGCGAGCGTGGGGATTGAGGAAAATACGAATAAGAGCCAGGGGATTAGCGCACGTCGATCACCGATGCGGTCGGCGGCACGATCGACGATCCATTCTAGTGTCCCGTTTGTAGCTGCGAGTCCAAATAAGTAGGTAACCCCTACAAGCAGTACGAAAACGTCCCCGGGGAATCCCGTTAAAAGTTCCTTGGAAGACTCCCCCATGAATCCAACGCCGAGGACGAACGCCCCAATGAGCGCGTAGATCCCAATGTTGACTGGACGCAGTGTTCCAAGAATGAATACCAGCGCTAAGACGATTACGCCCAGTACGTGGATTGACATTGAGTTTCCTCCTTTCCAACGGTGATCTGGGCATAACCCAACTACGAGTGGTGATTTTCTGTAATGCAGAAGATTATTCTGCATCACAGATTGTGATGTCAACCATATTTCTTGCGGTGCATCGCCGCTTGTCGCCTGACACGCCGTCTGGGAAGATTTCTGCCTCGAAGGGAAGGGGACGTTCCTTTTGGTGCTTCAAATCACTAACCGGGTAGCGCCGAGACTGAAATTGGGTTAGCATTCTGTACATCAGAATCAGTTTCTTTCTAGAAGAAGGCTTGCGTGATGGTTGATCCAACAGTGTTCAGTGATGTTCGTAGCGGTATGCTCCCGGCGCACATCTATAACGATGCCGATGTATTCGAGGCGGAGAAAAAGAACCTCTTTAGCCGCGCTTGGATATTTGTTGGCCATGAATCAGAGATTCCTCAGCCAGGTGATTACGTTCTGCGCAAGGTCATTGATGATTCATTCATCCTTGTACGCGATGAAAAGGGTGAAATCCACGCCCACTTCAACATGTGTCTCCATCGTGGTATGCAAGTGTGCCGCGCCGAGATGGGCAACGCATCGCATTTCCGATGCCCCTACCATGGCTGGTCCTACCGAAATGACGGCCGTATTGTTGGCCTCCCTTTCCATAAAGAGGCATACGGAGGAGAAGAAGGATTCAGCAAAAAGGGCGCCCGATTGCTCCCAGCACCAAACTTGGATACCTACAACGGTCTGATCTTCATCTCAATGGATCCGGACGCGCCGACCCTCGACGAGTTTCTTGGAGATTTCAAATTCTTCCTTGATTTCTACACCAAGCAGTCAAGTGAGGGTCTAGAAGTTCGCGGTCCGCAGCGGTGGCGTGTCAATGCCAACTGGAAGATTGGGGCAGAAAACTTTGCTGGGGACATGTACCACACTCCCCAGACCCACACTTCCGTCGTCGAGATCGGGTTATTCCGTGAACCTAAGGCTGAAAAACGTAAGGATGGGAACACTTACTGGGCTGGAAACGGGGGTGGAACCACTTATAAATTGCCCGAAGGCAGCCTAGAAGAACGCCTTCGCTATGTGGGCTACCCTGACGTGATGATTGACCGTATGAAAGAAACTTGGTCCCAGGCACAGCTTGATGTCGTTGGAAAGAATGGCTTTATGATTTCCGCGGCCTCTGTCTTCCCAAATATGTCACTGGTTCATAACTGGCCCAAGGTTGAAGACGGCGAGGAAGTTCTCCCGTTTATCTCATTGCGAACCTGGGTACCAATTTCAGAAAACGAGACCGAAGTCTACTCGTGGTTTGCTGTTGATGCCGCTGCTCCGGACGAGTTCAAAGAGCTTTCCTATAAAGCCTACCTAATGTGCTTTGGTTCGACCGGTATGTTCGAGCAAGATGATGTCGAGAACTGGGTTTCGCTGACCAATACAGCTAAGGGATCGATGGCACGGCGTCTGCTACTGAATGGTCGGATGGGCTTGTTGAAAAACGGCCAGAATGTCGTGCCTGCTCTAACCAACGAGCAGTGGTCTGCCCCGGGGGAAGCTTTCGTGGGTTATGGCGAGTATAACCAGCGACATCTGCTTGAACGTTGGGCTGACATGGTTGAAAATGACGAACCGGTCGCAACACGCCCAATATCACTAGGAGGTGTTGAAGGTATGGACTGCAGCACGAACGGAACATGCACTTCTTCAGAAACTGCAGCAAAGGCGGATGCATAAATATGAGTGTCGAACAAGGTGCACTTATTTCTCAGCAGTCTCCACTAGTACGTGATTCAACTAAGGCTCGCAAAATCGGCCCGTCATTAAAATTCGACGATCCACGGCACATGGACCTTTGGCATTGGTTGGTAGAAGAGGCTTACACCCTTGATGACCAGCGCTACGAAGACTGGCTGGAAACTATTGCCGATGATGTTCACTACATCATGCCCGTGCGTGTTACTACGGCTCTTGGGGCAGGCTACACAACCAGTCCGGGCATGGCCCATTGGGACGAAAATAAATATTCGCTTTCTCGGCGTGTGGCGCGCTTCCTGACAGAGCACGCTTGGACGGAAGACCCACCATCACGCCTGCGGCACTACATCACCAACGTTCGTACTTTCGAGACGGATGTCGAGGATGAATTGATCGTCGAATCTGCGGTGTTGCTTTTCCGCAGCAGAGGGGACACGAATCCTGCGGCATACATCTCTGCAATGCGTGAGGATGTACTGCGCAAGACCGACGAAGGGTACAAGCTTGCCCGTCGGGTGATCATGGTCGATGAATCAGTACTTCGCACGCAGAACTTGGCGATCTTCCTATGACTAGTCTTGAGTGGGAAGGCGAAGATATCGACCGAGCCGCGGCCCGCCGCGCACTTGAAGAGTTGATCACTCTCCGAGAACGCAAAATCGGTGAGTCACTAACGATCGCCAATGAATTTAGCGAAATCCGAGTTTCCCACGTCGAGACTCGTAACGGTGCTCGTCTGCTAATCGAATCCCCCAAGTCTGGACAGTGGATTGCCCTCGATCCAATGGAACTGGAAGCACTAACTTGGCAGACCACGCAGACTTTCAGCGAAATGATCGCTCGGCCCTACGAACCGATGTATCCCGACACTCCAGAGTCAACAGAATGGAGAATCTAAAATGGCAATTGTAAAAGCGGACCTAAAAGCATGCCAAGGCTATGCCAACTGTATGGTCGGTACTGAAGACTACTTCGACCTGGATGATGACGGACTTGTTGTGATCCTTAAGGAAACCGTCGATGCGGCGGACCGCAAACGGATCGTTGATGCCGCGCGAAGCTGTCCAGTATCTGCACTGACCGTTGTGGACGAGTGATCATGAGCAAAGTAGTCATAGTCGGTGCTTCTGTCGGTGGCGTCAAGGCGGGCCAAGCACTACGGAATGAGGGCTTTGATGGTCAACTTATATATGTTGAAGCGGAGAAGTTAGAACGTCCCTACGATAAACCACCACTCTCAAAGGCGCATTTATCCACAGACCAGGGCGTCGAAGCGATTCCGCTGCTGGATGAGGATTCGTTTCGGGACTTACGAGCTGAATGGCGTTTTGGCGTTGCTGCATCAGGTGTCGAGATTGATACAAAGAAACTTCTTTTAGAAGACGGTTCAGCCGTCTCATACGATACCTTGGTCATCGCCACCGGGGCCCGTGCTCGCAGATCTCCATGGGGTGAAGACGCTAACATACACGTACTACGTACTGCGGATGATGCCACGCGATTGCGGAAGGACTTAATTCCCGGGAGTCATTTGGTGGTAATTGGAGGCGGCTTCATAGGCGCAGAGACTGCTTCTACAGCCAAAAAAGCCGGTTTGCGTGTAAGCATTGTCGATCCACTACCAGCACCGATGTCACGTGTACTTAATGAGGAGGTCGGCAAGATTTTCTTTGACAAGCACGCGTCGGAGGGGATCGAAATGTTCTTTGAGTGCGGTGTAGACAGCATTGAAGGCATCGGCCGGGATGATATGAAGAAATCCGTCGTATTATCCGATGGAACGGTATTGGAAGCGGACGCAATTCTGGTAGGTATTGGCGCCCAAGTTAACACTGAGTGGCTTGAAGGATCGGCCTTACACCTCGACAACGGAATCGTGTGTGATAAATCGTTGCGCGCACTTTCCGCGGAAGACATCTATGTTTTAGGCGATGTTTGCCGATACCAATCTGCAGAAAACGAAACCACACGGCTGGAGCACTGGACCAGTGCCGCAGAACAAGCCCTCGTAGTTGCTCACAATATCGTAAACCCGCGGGAACCTAAGGAATACATTCCTAAGGAATATGTATGGAGTGATCAATTCGACTGGAAGATCCAAGTTGTCGGTAATACCGGTGCTGAGAAGTTTCAACTCGTCGGAGAAATCACCGCAGATAAGTTTGCGGTCATCTATTCTGCGGATGGAAGTTCGGTCAGTGGAGCTGTAATCGTTAACTGGCCGCGCGCTTTGGTACGTGCTCGGCAAGCAGTCTATAGTGCAACCTCAATGGCCGAATTGGTTGATTCATTAGGAGTTATCTCCTCTGCTAAGTAATCGGTGTCATTGCTGATGCAAGCCGTTGCCGTTCCTCTCTTTATGGGACGGCAACGTCGTTTTTAAAAGGAGCCCATCTTCAAGTGAGCCAGGGAAGATTGCCGAAAATCGTCTCATCGTGAGTCAGCCTCTTAGGAACCGAAAAATGTCAAGCTGTGTGGAGTCACTAAGCTGCCTGCAACGCAACACCCGCCTCTTCTGACGGCAGATTACTCCCCACGACCCCTGCAGGCGCAGGCGTCACCGGACGGTAATGAAAACGTGCCGGATGCAACCGATAATAATCCTCCAATGCCTGCTGCCGCACCTGCCAAACATGCTCCCAAGGGTCAGTGGTGGGTCGTGGTTGACTCACTTACAGCCTGACCGAGAGGGGCTGAGAAGAAATAAGCAGAATCTTTAAAAATTAAGGCGTGTCGTAAACCTCTTAATAACAGCGCTATCCAATATTGTGGTCATATGAGTTCACCACGGCGCCCCAAGGGGTCAATGAAAGATCCCATCCCATTGGGATGGCGTGTCGAGCGCGAAAACAGGGATAAGTTCACCGAACTAGCTGCAAAAGCTGGTATCTCGGGCGCAGCCCTATTCGACATGATGGTCGAAACTCTTGAACTTGACGAACGAGGTCTCCCTAACTGGGTGCTTCGTGAAGATGCGGAAGGCCACCTGCCTATCGACAAGCCTTAAACAGAAAAGCCCGCGCAAAGCGCGGGACTGAAATTCTGAATCCGATCTGAACACTTTGCCGAGTACAGCAGATCGGGATTTACCACGAAGCTTCCGGTTACCAAGCCGGACGCTCCCCTTCCTTTACCCTCCAAAGAGAAAAGGACTTATGTGTCTATAGTAGCGTCTTCGCGCGCCCAATCAAGCACCAGCACCAAAGAAACGCCGCAAAACACCGCGATCCACACCACAAAACCACGCTGGTGCACCCGCCCCACCGACGGTCGCATAGCCGCAATCCTCGCCCATACAGCCCAGGGGCACCGCCCTTTCACTAAGGCACAAACCCCCCAAAACTTCAGCGTCAAGGGCAAAACACAGTTCAACGCGGCCAAAGAAGCCCTCGCCACCAAACACGCCCACACCCCCGCCCCGGTACATATCCGGCGTGTCTCACGTGCCCAGGAAACCTCCGACCGAGCCATATCCTGGGCAATCCCGACCGGCAGCAAGAAAATCGACCACACCGCCCAAGCCTGGCGTGCCGCCCGATCCCTGGACGAACTGCTATGCCGCCGCGCGGACTGCAAACGAAACATCCTGGCCGTGCTCTGGGTCCTCCTCCGCTACACCGACCACACCACCATGACGGTGCGCATCACCTGGGACACCATCGCCTCTAAAGCCCGCGTCAGCCGTGCCACCGTCGGCAACGCCCTGCGCTTCCTGCGCACCCACGGCATCCTCGGCATCGTCGCCTCAGGCCGCAGCGCACAATACGCCGCCAAAGCAGGACAACCAGCCACCAACGAAGCCCCCGTCTACGTCATCTGCCGCCCCATCGGACTTGGCCTGCGCCCCCAAGACACACCAGACACCACCACAACCAGCCCAACCCCCAACAACACGGCCTGTGGAAATAACTTAGAACCCCTCCCCGTAGGGGGGTTAACCACTTACGAAGTAAGTTCCTACACGCGCACGCGCGAGAAAAACACTCACAATGAGCCGCTACGCGGCACAATCAACCCAAGGCACGGCTACGCCGTGCGAACTCACCAAGCCGATCATCGACCAGTCGAGCTGTGGCCAGCTCACAGAACGATCAGCTCTAGAGGACAGGGGCTATCGGCTGCCGCTGAAATCTTGCGTCGGATGCCAGATTTTGCCCGCTTTTCCAAGAAAAATATCCTGAACATCGCTAAGCCATTCTTCGATGCCGGATGGACAATCTCAGATTTCCAGCACGCCTTGGAATGGCGCACCACACCAGGACTGCACGGCAAGGAAGCTTGGGGAGCACTCCCCCAGCACGACCGTGAAACTCAGTCCTATATCGACTACTGCCGGATCTTGCGCGCAGCGATCCTGCACCGGCTCAACCAGTGGCGTACCGCCACCGGAGAAATCATGCTCAGCCGCTCCCAGCGAGCGGCAGCAGCCAGCAACCAGGCACGCGCAGCAGCGCGCGCGGCAGCCGAACGCCGCGCCCAGCAAGCCGCCCAGCGCCCACAACTGCGCACCACGGCCGCCCGAGGTGCTGCCGCAGCACGAGCCGCCCTAGCCGCAGCACGCCGAACCGGGGCATGTTCCTAGCCTCCTGCCCACATGGGCACGACAAAAGCTCAACCGCAAGCGGCTTTTCTCGCACGCATGATGGACAGCAGGAACCAAACTGTCGGACGAGACACCTAGACTTGCCATATACCCGAAGGAGAAGCAATGACCCCCTACGCAGCAGACGAAGCAGCGCTAAACATGCGCGAACAGCGCAGCCTCTTTTTCGCAGCGCCGCTGATCCCCGTCTTGATGATCCTCGGCGTGATCGTCTCAGGATCGCTCACGGTACTATTCGGAATCGCACTGGCAGCATTGACCGTGGCTGTAGCCTGCCTGATGCGTCTCATCTGGCAGACAGCACACTTCCGGAACTACACGTACACCAGAGAGAACCGAGTCCTCACCATCCTGGCGTACAGCGCAGTTCCTATCGTGCTCATTTCTGTCATGCTCAATATCTTCATCTAATCAGCACACCAAAAAAGGCCGGCTAATGTAGCCGGCCTTTTTTCGCGCATCTACTCCACGTCTCGCACAGTCCAGGAACCATCCCGAGGATGCTCCACCAAATCCCATGTCAGCAGATCCGAACGGGGATTAGAGCCTAACCGCACCTGCACCCGCCACACCGCAAAATCAATAGGATCAGCAGCCCCCTTCTTGATCTTGAACGAGTGATCTTCCCACCAATTCACCCGCTCAAAATGACGGCTCGGCTCAACTGCGACTTGCCAGACACGGCCGCCGCGCCTAATCTTCCACGGCACATCGGCCGCCGTAAAACGCACTTCTACAAATTCGTCAGACATAACGTGCCAAGGCTACGCCCTGACACTGACAAAAAGACCCGCTGTACATACGTTCTGCCCTTCGCCTCACTGTGGAGTCTCGCCCCTGATGCTCCATCATCGCCGGAACGGCATTCCGCGCAAGGGCTACGCCCCGGCTCCCCCGAAAATTTTTTGTCTTCGTCGCGAGCTCCTTGCAAAAATTTTTCTCCTCCACCGCCCTACGGGTTGACGCTGCATACCTTCACCGGCACTGCTCCGCTTATCAGGAACGAGCCACCAACCTGCGCCAGCTTTCGCAATCGGCACGATATAAAGGACTAACTAGACATACTAGAACTTCCGAGATTACAGCTAAAAGACTCTAGTCACCTTGCATTTAATGACTAACTAGACTAGAATTAAAGTATCAACACGGAAACCATGCTGGACTAACCACCAGCCAACCGCAAGGAGCGCATCGTGAGCTGCAAGTACGACTCGATCACCCTGGAAGATCTAGGCATCCATGTAGACCAAATCTGCGAAGAGCGAGTCACTGAAATCATCTACGAACTGGCAGAAGCATTTCGACTGCCGGTGCAAATCCTAACCAGCGACGAGGTAAAAGAAGCTGCGGAAGAAACCTATCTCGGCATCCACCCCGAGCACCGCGAAACGCTATTGCACTTCACCATGGAAGATCTGGCAAAATCCGGCACCGTGGACACAAGCAGCATTGCCGAAATAATGCAGAACGTAGCCGCGCGTCACCAGCTCGCCACCGTCGAAGACTAGTTTGAAATTCCCTCCCACCCCAGAAGGTGGGAGGGAATTTCTCTACCAGAAACAATCTCTGAAAATTGCATTTAATGACCAACTAGACTAGAATTAAAGTATCAACACGGAAACCATACTGGACTAACCACCAGTCAACCGCAAGGAGCATTAAATGACCGTTGCAGGCACTATTCGCCAGCAGGTAGAAATCGGCATCTTCATGAGCCTGGGAGCGCACGAGTTCGCAGCGTTGACCAGCGAAGGCCGCGAGATCGGTTTGACCTTCAAGGCTCGAATCCTTCCATTCACCAAAGCAGGCAAGCGCTCACCACGGCCGCGAATCATGCGAGTGACCGTAGAACTCAATCACCTGGATTACTACGATGTGCGAGTGCTCTACGCGGCGCGCGGCCGAGTCGTGGCACACTACGAGTCAAGCAACATTGATGCAGAGCAGCTATCAAGAATCTTGCTAGCGCTGGACTATGACGGCCAGGAAGTTCTGAACAACCGAGTTATCTAGAAGGAAAGTGCCCCGCCAGTGGCGGGGCACTTCTTTATTTAAGCGAAAAACAACCATGACGGATTGCATTTAATGACCAACTAGACTAGAATTAAAGTATCAACACGGAAACCACGCCGGACTAACCACCGGCCAACCGCAAGGAGTACAACATGGAGAACCCAATGAAGCCAGGAGTTCATGCCATCAACCAATTCGACCGCACGAAGCAAACGCTATTCTTTGCCGTTTACGACGATGGAACCAGTGGCCCAGAGCGCAAAGACCGAGACAAGGCAGAGAAGGACTTCAGGGATGCAAACACAGCTTCAGGAGCGGTGCGGGCAGACATTGAAAGATACGGCCGAGACTCGAGTGTCTTCAGGGCATGGGGGAAGATCCATAAAGACTTCAAGGATCGCATCGACGGCCGGAGAGTGTGCCTTGTGTTCGACACGCTCCACGCGGGAACCACGAGCACGACATGGCGCGGCCCTAAAGCGCTGGAAAGCTAAATAAGAACAGCCCCGCAAGCGCAAGGCGCTGCGGGGCTGTTTCAACACGGCAACCGGGAACCACCCCGGAGCACAAAAGCATCTTATCAAGGCTCACGAGCATTGCATAGAATGACCAACTAGACTAGAATTAAAGTATCAACACGGAAACCATGCAGGACTAATTACCGACTTGGTTACAAAGGAGCATTTCATGACCGTTTATGCCGTAGCGCTGTCTAAAGGCGGATCAACGAAGACCACCACGGCAGCAGAACTAGCCGCCACTCTAGCCGCCGCTGGCCGCCGCGTCCTAGCGATTGACCTTGACGAGCAGGGTAATCTAACCACGCGCCTAGGTGTCACCGAGGATGCAGAAGTTTCCGGCGTGGCTGCCGATGTGCTCATAGGTGATGCAAGCGCCGAAGAAGCCGCGTTCCCTAGCCCAACCGTTCCCGGTGTGGACATACTTTGCGGCACTTTTGATTTGGAAGAAATCAGCACCAAACCTGAAATTATGACCGCTCTACGCGACTACCTGCCAAGTCTTGCGACTGTATGGGATGACGTGGTGATAGACACCCCGCCAGCTCTAGGCACGCTAACGCTAGGTGCTTTAGCGGCCGCTGATGTGATCGTATCCTCAGTCTCATGCGAAACGGAATCATATGAGCAGCTGCCAAGGCTAGAAGAAGTGATCCAGAATCGCATAGCCAAGCGACTGCGCCCCGGACAGGCGCTGCACTGGATCATACCGACCAAGCATGACGGGCGCCGGTTATTGGATCGGGAGGTTGTGCAGACGCTTCAAGAGCTATACCCGGGGCGCGTGACTAGCACTGTGCGCGAAGCTGTAGCGGTCAAAGACTCGTACACGGCAGGAATGCCGGTTGGTGTCTACTATCCAGGCTCGCCTATCGCAGAAGACTACAAGGCTGCATTAGCTTCAGTTGTCGCTGGACGCGTGAATAACTGGACTAACTAGACTAGCTGACCTATGAAGACAGATCAGACTAAGAGGAAATGATGGAACAGAAAAAGACTCCAAGCAAGCCAGCCCGTAGAAGTCTTCGGGATCGCAACAAGACGGCAATTGAGCAAGCGCCAGCGACCGCAGCTGCCGCTACGCCAGCCGTCGCTCCGGTACCTGCGAGCGAGGAAGCGAAAACGCCAGCAGCAGCGGTGCAGCAGCCTAAGAAGCAAGCTAAGAGCGGTAGGCCAGCGCGCACCGTGGCAGTTACTCGTCAAGGTATCTACCTAACTCCTGAGCAGTTCAACAATGCTAAAGCCGCATATCTGGCCGACTGGAAGAACGGGGGAGAAGCTAACACTTTCACGCTATGGATTGGTGAAGCTATCACGCGTCACGCTGCACGTTCGCTTAAAGCTCGTTTGCGGTTTGCTGCGAATAAGCCAGCAAGAGCAGAAGTCCGTACTGGCAGCTCACGATCTTTTAATGTTCCTACATCAGCGATTGAGCTTATGCGAGCCGCCATTAGCCAGGAACAGGCCGAGGAGCGATGGCTAAGTGACAGCTCATGGTGTGCGGAAGCTGTTGATGCCGCGATTAGTACGGCGCGTGAGCGCAACGGGGGAGAGCTGCCTACGCCGCCAGCTAGACTGCCTAACCGCCTAGTGCGATAGCAGGAATAGTCATGCGCCTAAGCGATTTGCCGTTATTGCCGATTTTATTCTTCGTTGTCGGTGCCGCCGTCGTGGCCTTAGCAAACAAGCAACTAAAGCCAGAGACCCACGACAGGCGGTGGGTGTATGTGATGCTTGCCGGGGCAATCACTTGTCTCGTATCAGCTGTTTATGCCTGGTTGTAGCTCGCGAGCATGGCCTCAGAGATCCGTGCACAACCCAAGATCGCATCACGTAAGAGAACTCAGGAACCGCAACTCTTGGGCTGTGTGCGGTCGGTCGAATGGTTCCTGCTGTCCACCATGTGTGCGAAAAAAGCAGCGGAGCGGGAGGGCTTTTTTCGTGCCCATGTGGGCAGGAGGCCAGGTAAGAAACCAGAATGAAATTGCCCAATGTTGCAGTTAGAATCAGCAACGAAACGAAAATCCATAGGAGAACTATTCTAATGAACTCAGATACTTTTCCATCGGCAGTGCTCGATGGATCCAATTGGTGGGCAATGATTGAACAGGATCACGACGCAGCGTTGAAGCTCGGGGTGTCGATAAAGGAAGAGGCTCGATACGCTAAGGTCATTGCCTGGGAACGGGTTAACGATTTGTGCGGCGAAGAAGGCAAGGTTGGGTTGGTTGCCTGGCTGAATGGAAATCACCCGTTCCGGTCGGATCAAGTTCCTGAAGTGACCCGAGAGTATTTCCTCAACCACTTCACTCAGTCGCCGCCAGAGGGTTTTAAAGAGTTCATCTGGGCTTAGCGGAGACTCAGCCAGTAACGATCGTTTTTGACTGGACGATAAGGCAATTCGAAAACCCGGCGTGTGACTGTTAGTTAGATTTGGCGGCTATTTGCAGCAAAGATGGCGGTCTATGCGTGGCCAATGACAAGGGTTGAACGCGCAGCCTCTACGACTTCATCAGTGATCGTCGTGAGCTCATTGATCTTCATAACCCGTTCAATTTGAGCGAAGAGTCGGATGATCAACCGGAAATTCCCGCGAGTCAGTCGGAGAATAGCCCCTACGGCTTGCGCATCAGTGAAATCATCCATGTTGAGCGTCAGCCCAAGTTTGGTCCACCACCGTTGCAAGACAAAAACTATTTCTTCTTGCCCAAGCGCCTTGTACTCATGGGCGAATCCGATGCGACTGTATAGTTGCGGATACCGGCTGAACTGCTTTTCCATCCCAGGCATACCAATAAGAATCAGCGCGATTTGGGTACGGTCATGAAAGTCCCTCAGATACTCCACAGCAACAGCGTTCAAACGTTCGCACTCGTCAACGATAACCAGCTGAACGTTCCCCGGTCGGTCATGGGGCGGTGAACTACGGTTATTCTGGCTGATCAAATGCTCATCAACGCAAATGCTAAATCTCGTGGACACGAGCCGTAACTCGGATTTGAGCAGTTTTGCTGAGGTCATGACTTGAGGGTTATAGAACACAGTACGTTTCCGATTACACGCCGCATACATACGCTCATCATTGTCGCTACGCGGCCCCCAGGCTTGAAGAAATGGCTCCAGCTTGTCCCAGCTCGCATAAGTCCGAGCTGAGTTCGTTTTTCCTACACCGGCCTGGCCGAAGCATATACCGATGGTTTTCTGTCTCCTGACCGAATCCGCAAACTCTATGAAGCGACGGTGTTCTTTGGTGACGATGAGTTTCGAGCTCACTATTAGCTTCCCTCCTGATACGTGCGCAGCTTCTTTCTGGCTGATGGTGCAGCACTCGTCAGTGGCGCTTGTTCCGAATCTGTGTTCGCCTGGGTTAGGGATCCGAGTGACAGTTTGAGATTGATTTGATTCCGCAGTTCGCGCTTGCGCGCATTGCGTGCGGCTTGAATATCTTTGAGCGTCACCGTACTTGATTCATGTTCAGGATCGACCGCTTTGCAAATAAAAGAGTCTCGGTGGAACACTCGGATTTCCGAAATATCTCTGGGGTCATACCGAATAGTGACTTGTTCCCGCACGTATGCTGCTAGCAAGGGCGAAATGTAGCGAAGCCCTTGAAAGTGCACTCCATCTCGGTGCACCATTCGAGATTTGGCGACGGTGAGCAACAGCAGATTAAGATCATCAATGGACTCGGGGATGCGCGGGAGCCAGCCTTGACTGAGCCATGCTGCTGTGGGCGCCACTTTAGTCTCCGGGTGTGTTCGCTGGTGATAGTTCTCAGTAATGAAAGACTCGATTTTGCTGTCGAGCTCTTTAAGGGTGAGCTTCGGTGAAGAGGATGACTTACCACGAATGAGGTGGCCAGGTAGTGTCGGTAGCAGCTCAGTATTGATCGTTCCGAAGATCCGTTCAATCTTTCCTCGTCCTTGTGGACGTGCAACCGCTGAATAGACGATCTCGAAGTTCAGATCTTTAGCAACCTGAGTTAAATGCAGGCTGGTGAAGTCTGTGCCGTGGTCAACGTATAGACGATCAGGTATCCCGCACATCGGCCATGCTGGGTCGTCCGAGGGCCAAATGGCATCTCGAAGGGCTAGCGCTGTAAAGATGGCAGAAGGCGCACCGAGGAAAACCATGTATCCACAGACCGCGCGCGAGTAGTCATCTAGAATCACTGTCAGCCATGGCCGAGCTGGTTTCTGATTCGCATCAAGTATGAGAATGTCCAGTTCGGTGTGATCAGCTTGCCAGACTGCATTTGGTGCTTCTGCACGGTGCCGCCACACCAACTCATATTTATCTCGATAAGCGACTGGACCTTGAAGTGCTAGCGTTCGCATTGCTGGATCTAGGTTTTTCACGATTGAACGGACGCTGCCATAGGAAACTGTTGGCCACCCATTCTTTTCAGCTGCACTGAGGGAATCTCGATAAATTTGAGCGATTCTCAGTACCGGTGTCTGCAGCGCGCATCTCTCAATGAAAGCTACCAACTGCGGGTGAATTTTCGAACCTCGTCGGGCCGGCCTGGCAGGCAGTAATCCAGCGATCCCATCGTGGGCGTAGGCATTTTTCCATCGCTGCAATGTGCGCAGCCCTACGCCGCTTTCATTGGCTAGCTCAACGAGAGTTTGTCCACCGTTGATATGCCGGGCAAGGATGTCCCATCGGTTGGCGGCTGTTTTTTCGCGTGCCTGATGACTTGCTGGGTCAGGCCGTGCACCGTTCGAAGGCATGGCTACATTCTGAACCTTGGCATGGCCTGAGGTCGAGGGTTTTAGTCTTGCGCTTTTTTCGACAATGCACGATAGACGGTGCTTCGACTCACTCCGAGTACTTCACCAATTTGAGTGAGGGTCATTTCCTGCTGCTCATAGAGTTGACGGGCGGTGCGCAGCTTATCGGCCGTGAGCAAGGCGGGACGGCCGCCGACTTTTCCACGAGCACGGGCAGCCTGTAGACCGGCTTTTGTTCGCTCTCTGATCAGGTCCCGTTCGAACTCGGCCAAGGAGGCAAAAATATTGAAGACTAGCCGTCCTCCCGAGGAGCTGGTATCAATATTTTCCTGCAACGAACGAAACTCAATACCCCGTTGCTGCAAAGTATCAAGGTAGTCAATCAAGTGCCGGATGGACCGACCTAAACGATCGAGCCTCCACACCACCAAAGTATCGCCTGGACGCAGCTGGTCTAATACTGCGTCTAGTTCGGGGCGAGACTCTAGAGCACCTGACGCGGTATCGGTGAAGATTCGATAGCACCCGGCAGCAGCGAGCGCGTCGTGCTGCAACCGCGCGTCTTGATCACCAGTAGACACTCGCGCATATCCAAGAAGATGTCCCATGTCATGAAATGTATCAAAACTCGTCAAACATCAATAGAACTGACCCATAGATTATGGAACTGGGTTTTGAACCTCTGCGCGAAAATCTGACCCTTGAATTTTCAACTGAAATGTCGTGATGCGAACCCTTCAGTTTCATGGTGTCAAAAACGAATGTTTATGACACGAGATCGTCTATACATTATCTACTGTATAGTACAGTTTATGATGAATATTGAATCGCGGATCGAAGCGATGAACCGGCTCGGCCGCGCCATGGCCGACCCCACACGTTCGCGTATCCTCCTGTCTTTGCTGCATGAACCGGGATACCCTGCGCAGTTAGCCGAGAACTTAGGGCTGAGCCGAACGAACGTCTCGAATCACCTGACCTGCTTGCGAGGGTGCGGGATTGTCGTGGCGAAACTCGAAGGACGTAAAACCCGCTACGAAATCACCGACCCGCATCTGACCACGGCACTCAGCGCACTCGTCGATGTGACATTAGCCGTCGATGACCAAGTGCCGTGTGTAGATTCTTCCTGCCCGGACTGCACTACCGATAGTTCACGAACAGTCGAGGACAAAGCATGAGTTCCGCGTGCGGTTGCGAATCACCAGAAACCACCGACGAAATCAAGGAAGAACTGCCCTGGTACCGGGATTGGCATGTGCTCATTCCTATCACCTCTGGTATTTTCTTCGGCTCTGTTGCAAAGATTGGCGGCAGTCAGAGGTAGGCTGTCGCTCTGCGCCGATCAGGCGGCTGCTGCGAAATGGTGGTTGAGCATGCCCATGGCCTCCGTCAGCGCCGAGGGCCCAATGCCAAAAGCTCTCTCCACAAGGCGCACCTCGCCCCTGATGCCGGGCTGCAGGCACCAGGGGCGAGCCTGTCCTTTGCGCAGGGCTCGCATGACTTCGAATCCCTTGATCGTGGCATAGGCCGTGGGGATCGATTTGAAACCGCGCACCGGCTTGATCAGTATCTTGAGCTTTCCGTGATCGGCCTCGATCACGTTATTGAGATACTTCACCTGCCGGTGGGCCGTCTCCCGGTCCAGCTTTCCTTCGCGCTTCAATTCGGTGATCGCTGCACCATAGCTCGGCGCTTTGTCGGTATTGAGCGTGGCAGGCTTTTCCCAGTGCTTCAGGCCTCGCAGGGCCTTGCCCAGGAACCGCTTCGCTGCCTTGGCGCTGCGGGTCGGCGACAGGTAGAAATCGATCGTGTCGCCCCGCTTGTCGACTGCCCGGTACAGGTAGGTCCACTTGCCCCGCACCTTGACGTAGGTTTCATCCAGGCGCCAGCTCGGATCAAAGCCACGCCGCCAGAACCAGCGCAGCCGCTTCTCCATCTCCGGGGCGTAGCACTGGACCCAGCGATAGATCGTCGTATGGTCGACCGAAATGCCGCGTTCCGCCAGCATTTCCTCAAGGTCGCGATAGCTGATCGGATAGCGACAATACCAGCGCACCGCCCACAGGATCACATCACCCTGGAAATGGCGCCACTTGAAATCCGTCATCGTTCCGTCCGTCCAATCTCCGCCAAGCATGCTCAAGCTTCACGATTTTTGCAACAGAGCCCACACGAGTATTGAGCATAGTCGAGATTGGTGCAGATCACTTCTGATATTGAACTGTCAGGAGCTGGCTGCACAACAGCCATTACGCCCAATCAACTGGTGCAGTCGTCTTCTGAAAATGACATTTGGTATCTCTCATAAACGGATGTTTTTGAGAGAACTATCTTCGGCCTTCACACGCACGAAAGGCGGCGAAGCTCCGCCGTTAATCGGCTCTTCGGAATCAAGGGTGTAGCGAGGGTCTGAAACCTCCGGCCTCGAGCAGGCTCCTGGCTGTGTAGTTCGCGAGGTTGCGGAAGCCGAGCGCGGAGCCGCGGAGATGCTCGAGTCGGCCGTTGATCGCCTCTGTCGGACCGTTGCTCGTGCCGGGCAGGTCGAAGAACGCGAGGATGTCCGCGGCGCGCGGCTTCAACGTCCGACCGAGCCGGCGAATCTCGGCCAGCATCGCGGGGACGCCACTGCTGACGGAATCGATCACCGACCGCATCATCTCCTTCGCCTTCTTCTTGTCGGGTTCGCGGTAGGCGGCGACGATGCGCTGGTAGATGCCCCAGGTCGCTTCGACCTCGACGTGCTCCTCGACCGCGAACACCGCGTCCAGCCGTGCAGTCTGCTTCTCGGTGAGGAAGCTCACGCCGGTGTGGAGGGTGCGGCGGACGCCGTAGAGCGGGTCCCCGGCGTGACCGCGGTGCCCGAGAGTGTCCTGCTGAACCCTCTGCCGGGTCCGGTCCAGGGCGTCACCGGCGAGCCGGACGACGTGGAACGGATCCATCACCGGGACCGCGTCGGGGAGTTCCTCGGACGCGGCGGTCTTGAACCCACTGAACCCGTCCATCGCGACCACTTCGATCTGCTTCGACCACTCCTTGGGCCGGGCGGCGAGCCACTGCTTGAACACCGCCTTCGACCGACCCTCGACCATGTCCAGCAGCCGTGCGGGACCTGTCTTGTTGCGGGCGGGCGTGAGGTCGATGATCACGGTCACGTACTTGTCACCGAACCGGGTGTGACGCCAGACGTGCTCGTCGACGCCGATCGTGGTGACGCCGTCGAACCTGGCCGGATCGTCGATCAGCCGCCGCTTACCCTCGGCGAGGATCGCGGTGTTCGCGGTGTGCCACGACACCCCCAGGCCTGCCGCGGCGCGGGAGACGGTGAGGTGGTCGACCACGATCGCCTTCAGCGCCCACCCGACCCCGCCGCGGGAGATCTTCGCCCGCGGCGCCGCCGCGTTCGTCGTGTCCTGCCGCCAGGTGCGGCGGCAGTGGCCGCACCGGTAGCGGCGCACCCGCACCAGCAGCGTCGTGGGCCGGTGACTGAACGGCTCGTGCGCGAGCGGACGCGTCACGGTGTCGCGCGGCACGCCCTCGGCGCCACACTTCCGACACCACGGGTCATCGTCAACGACGCGGCACTCGAGTACCGCCCGGTCGGGCTCGATCAACTGGCCGATGGCTTCGAGGCCGAGCTCATCGAGACGGCAGAACGTGGTCAGGTCAGGGGTCGCGAACGTAGGGTGGTGCAAGTCGAGGTCTTCCGGCAGATGGGCAGTGTGAGAACTTCCATCCTGGAAGACCTCGACGTCTATCCGCGAACCAGCCGCCAACCCTCGACTACACCCTCAACTGCGAAGAGCCGACAAAGAGGACTACAAGGGCCGAAATGTCGTCGAACGAAACTTCAACATCTTCAAGCAATGGCGGGCCCTGGCGACCCGCTATGACAAGCTCGCCCTGACTTACCGCGGCGGAGCAGTTCTCCGGGCAATCATCATCTGGCTGACAGCTTTAGGAGACACGCCCTAGCGAACGAGGAAGAATTCCTGCGCAGCGTTCGATCGTGTGAATCACGGGGCCGGGTAAGGATGAAAGCGGTGGCGGCGTCCTGGTTGGGCGTTCACCGGCCCAGCTCTTGATGTTGCAATAGCTCGAGGGCGCCGCAACTATCCGTCAGGGACAGTTCAAGCCGTTCCGATTCGGGGTAGCGCACCACAGGGTTCTCGCCGCCCCATATCTGTACCGACTGGTCTGGGCCCCACTGCGGCCATCCCGGGTTTCCGGTTGCGGCGAAGCGGGTCCATGCGCTGCGCATCCGGATGCCGGATTCGATCACTGAGTCAGTTGGCTCCGGGATCAGCGCTCCCATTACGGTGTCCAGGGTGTTGAAGGTCAAGGGCAAGTCAATGGCGTGCGGGGAGCCCATGCCCCCTACCGGGTCGATGCACAGCTCGTAGACGAACACGTGTCCCCCGGCGTCGGCGCCGGCCATGGCAGCCTGCAGTGTAGGGGCGAGGAACAGGTAGTCGGTATTGACCTTTTCGTAGAGCTCCCCGGGTTCTGCTTGCGGCATAATGGCGCGGTAGCCGTCGGCGTCTCCGTTGGGTGCGAAGATGTGCAGGGCGGTGTCCGCTTCTTCCGTGGTGATGCTAAACCGCTTTTGTAGGGCGGTGAAAAGACGGTATTCGTCGCGGGTATGGCCGGTGATTATGGGTATTTCGCGGGCGGCGCCATTTCGAAGCGCCGTCCATGGGTCCTCCGGCATCGTGTCTCCGTCCACGATCGGCCCAAAGATCGGCCCAGACGACGAGGAAGTGTAGGCGAGGGTACCCCATTCGTCGGCGCGGTTTCCCATGGTGCTGATGACCAGCCGCGTTGCGTCGGCCAGCGTCTGAGGAGTCAACGTCGCAAGGGTGCGTGCATCTGCTGTTCCTTCGATGCCGGCTGCGGCGGCGACGGCCTGGGTGACCGAGTGCGCGAGTGGTGGGGAGAAAAACATCCGAGGAATACTCTGGGCGATGGCCCGATGGAACAGATTGCGGGCGCGTGGCATGGTTAGCAGGGCCAGGACACATCCGGCGCCTGCGGATTCTCCGAAGATTGTGACCTTTTGCGGGTCACCTCCGAAGCCGGCAATGTTGTCCCGCACCCATTCCAGTGCCGCGATCTGGTCGAGGATCCCGCGGTTGGAAACGGCGCCGTCGATCTGTCCGAAGCCGTCCACACCCATCCGGTAGTTCACGGTGACAACCAGGACGCCCTCGCGGACCAGTGCGGTCCCGTTGTACGCCCGTTCTGAACCTGCCCCGGCGAGGTAGGCTCCGCCGTGGAACCACACCATGACCGGCAATGCCTCTGGAGCTGCACTCGGGGCCCAGATGTTGAGGGTCAGACAGTCAGGTGCCGGATCGGTTGACGGCGGGATCTCCGAGCCAGGCAGTTGCAGGCCCTGGGGCGCCGGGGGCCCGTACGAGGAGGCATCGCGAACAGAGCTCCATGGAGTAGGGGCCTGGGGCGGTGCGAATCGGTGCCGGCCCCAGGGCGGCGCGGCGTAGGGGATCCCGAGCCAACTGCGCACCCCGTCATCTTCACGGCCTTGGACTGGACCTGTTTGAGTTAGCACCGGGTTGAGCATGGAACCGATCTTTCATAATTTGCAGAGAATATTTCTGTATTCAAGAGAATGACTGAAAATGTGACGTTCGTCAACCCCTCTGACATGAAAATTAGGTGAGTGCGGTGGGGTGCGTGGGGTGAGCGGTGTTATCCGGTCTGTTGCAGGGGTTCGAGAATGACTTGATAGCCGAGGGATTCTAGTTGTCTGACGGCCCGGGCCATGGTTTTAACGGGTGTCTGCCGGGTGAAGTAGTCGGCGCCGGGGTCGTTGTAGAGTTCGCCGGTGGTGAGCATGTGCCACGCTGCGGTGAGGATGGAGTGTTCGACGGCGACGAGGGCTTTGGCGGGTCCGCGCCGGGAGGCAATGCGCCGGTATCTGGCACCGAGGTAGGTGTTCTTCGATTTCGCGCAGGACAGAGCAGCGATGCCCAGGGCACCTTTGAGGTACCGGTTGCCGGGCCGTGTTTTGGTGGATTTGACCCGTCCGGCGGATTCGTTGGATCCCGGGGAAGTACCGGCCCAGGATGCCAGCTGCCCTGCGGTGGCGAATGCGCTCATGTCGGCGCCGGTTTCGGCGATGAAGATTTCCGCGATGGTGGTGCTGAACCCCGGGATGCTCACGAGGAGCTCCCGGGCGAAACGAAAGGGCTCCATCGCCGCCTCGATCCTGGCGCTGAGGTCGTTGATATCGGCGGTGTGGGCATCAATCCGGTGCAGATAGAGTCCGGTCATGTAGCGGTGGTGTTCGGTGAACCGGCCGTTGAGGGCTTGGGTGAGTTCAGGGATTTTGGACCGCAGCCGGCGTTGGGCCATCTCTGCCAGGGCCGCGGGGTCGGTCTGCCCGTCGATGAGTGCTTGGAGGATCAGTCGTCCGGAGACCCCGGTGATGTTCGAAGCTACCGAGGATAGTTTGATGCAGGCGTCCTCGAGGAGTTTCTCCAGGCGCTGGATTTCCCGGGTCCGTTCCTGAGTGATGATGGTCCGGGCCCGGGTCAGGTCCCGCAGTTCACGGATCGGAGGCGGGGGCACGAAGGAGGCCCGGACCAGCCCGTGGGCGCCCAGGTCGGCAAGCCAGGCAGCGTCGGAAACGTCGGTTTTGCGGCCCGGGACGTTCCTGGCGTCATGGGCATTGACCAGGATGATGTTCAGTCCGTCGTCTTCAAGCAGGTAGTAGAAGGGGCGCCAGTAATCACCGGTGGCCTCCATGACCACCAGATCCACGTGCTCGTCCAGGAGGTGTTCCTTTAGCCCCAGGATCTGCCCCGTCATCGAACCCCAGGTCGTGATGGTGGATGTGGTGGACCGGCCGCCGCGGCCCTGGATGCGGACACAGACCTTCGCGTCCTTCTTTGAAATATCGACACCCGCGCAGCGCGGGTGAATGACCTCCATGAGAGCTCACCCTTCCTCGAACAGTCCAACAGATGGCGTCTGTGTCCCGGGGAAGGCGGATAAACAACAAATCTGACATTCGTGCTCAACGGCAACATTCCACGGTCCCGCGGACAAAAGCTGCGCCCTCCACCACCAAACTCACTTACAGGCTCACCGGCACTAAAGAGAGACCGGGGTCGACCGGAACACACTCTTCAGTCTGCTCCGGCAGCCCCGACACCGCAAAGGTTCCCCACAGCAGTACATTTTCGGCCCCCACGGCGGAGCGAAAGCGCCCCTGAGAAACTCACTTCAGAGAGAGGAGCATAGGCCGAGTCAATGGCCATTTTCGGGTGAGTCAGAATCACGGGCGGCCTCTTCGCCCCTGTCCAACTTCCGAATCGAGGCCATCTCTCCCGCGGTGAGCGAGAAGTCGAAAACGGATAAGTTTTCTTTGAGCCACAGAGGGTCGGATGCTTGCGGGATGGGGACGATGTCCTGTTGGACATGCCACCGCAGCAGGACTTGGGCTGGAGATTTGTCCAGGCGCTGAGCGATCTCGATGATCAGCGGATTCGCCCGCAGACCGGAGGACCGACCGATAGGACTCCAGGCTTCGGTGACTATTCCCAATAACCTGTGGACAGCGCGCGGCTCAGTCCGGGCAAGGTCGGGGCTCAGTTGGATCTGGTTTACGTCCGGAACTACTCCCGTTGCATCGATAATGTCCTTCAGGTGGGCTGGTTTGAAATTTGAAACTCCAATGGCTTTTACACGGCCCTCCTCCAGCAACTTCACAAGGCCCTTCCAGGCGTCCACGTACTTGCCCAAGGCCGGAACCGGCCAGTGACACATGAACATGTCCAGATGGTCAAGGCCGAGTTTGCGCAGGCTCTCGTCGTAGGCGCGCTGCACTCCATCGATGCTGTGGGACTCTTTGTTGAACTTGCTGGAAATAAATAATTCGGATCGGGGGACGCCGGCGGTGCGGATGCCCCGGCCGACTGCTTCTTCGTTTCTGTACTGGAACGCGGTGTCGACCAGGCGGTAACCGCTCTGCAGTGCGAAACGCACCGCAGTTTCGCACTCGTCTTCCAGCATCGGCCAGGTTCCGAGGCCAAGCCGGGGAATGGTGTGTCCGTGCGGCAATTTCAGCCGGGGAATGTCCGAAGCAGTGGTGTCAGTCGTTTCAGTTGTCATCGGGCACCTTTTTCTCGGGAGCTTCAAGCTGAGTTTGTTGGAGCGGCCTGCCTGGACCTGATTCTGTTGGCGCGATCTGCGCTGGAAGGTCTTTTCTGCGGATACTTCCAGCTGCTGGAAGGGTCATGAGGACGCCGGCCGTGACCAGCGCTGCGGCAACAGGGACCACGCTGACCAGCAGTGCCATCACAAACGGTGTTAGGAAGAGCGCTGAAGCCCGTACCGTGCCAGTCAGGGAGAGAGCATCCCCGCGTTCTTCCGGGTGCACTTCATCTGCAGCTATGGCCGGTCCGACAGTCTGGAGGATCCCGGCACCAACGCCGGAAACAGCGAGGGCGGCGGCGGCGGCAACTGCGGCGCCGGCCAGTGGCCCCGCCGCGGCCAAGCCCGTCCCCGTGGCCAGGAGGCCCGTGAGAAGGGACGTCCTGTTTCCCCGCCTGCGCAGCCAGCTCGCAGATGCACTTCCGGCCAGGACGGCAGCGTTGGGTATGGCTACCAGGATTCCGATGACGGCGACGGGTTGGCCGGCAAGGGAGAGCACGATGGGAACGTAGGAGTCCAAGAGGCTCTTCCAGGCGCCCGCTCCAGCGTTCATCCAGCAGGCGGCATCGACGCCAGGGCGCCGCCAGAGGCCTCGCGCCATTATTCCGCCTGTGGCATGCTCCGGAGCGAACACAGGAAGCCTAGTCAGAAGGGCAGCAGGGATGACGGCCGCCGATCCTGCCGCTGCCGCCACGATCAGCGGCAGCGGTGTCGAAAGTTCCCAGAGATAACCGGCAAGTGCAGGTCCCAGCAGTGCTCCGACCCCTGCGGCGAGATTCACGTCAGTCAGTCCCTTGACAGACGAGGTCGACATGCGGACGGCGTGCGTCTGGCTGCTGGTCCAGAACAAGGCTCGAGCCGAGCCCTGGACCAGCTGGGATACTACGAAAATTGCCAATGCATCTGAGACTGCGATCAGAGCGCACGAGACGGCAATCATGAGCGCTGCTCCCACGAGGAGGGCTTTGTCTGGGACCCTGCGCATCAGTGCTCCCAGGAAGATCCGGGTCACTAACTGCGAGACTGCTGCAAGTGCAACCATCATTCCGACTTCGACCGTGCTGTACCCCACGGCAATGGCCAATATCGGCACCACCACTGCCAGGGTTCCAAGGGCGAACGAGAACAATACCGTCGCGGCAATGCTCAGGATTCTGTCAGCGCCGGACAGGCCCACGGTCTGGCCTTTGCAGGATGATGGCACGCCGCCCTTGGGTCGGAGTCCGGTTAGAGAGCCGGCACGGCGATTTCTGCGCCGTGCCTTTAGGGCAGCGCACAAGGCCCCAGTTCTGCTTATCGAGCTTGCCGCTGTAGGCGGCCTTCATATGCGGGACGCCAAAGAGGTCCCCAGGGACGTTAACCAGGCTGCCGTCCATCGAATACGACCAGACGGCAGGTGGACATCCGGACACTGGCCCGGCCGGTCCTCGAGCGGATCTTCGAGCCTTCCTGCAGCAGCGGAAACTGACCGGACGGCATCGCCCCCTCACAGCAAGAGCTCGGACCGCAACATCCAGTCCCATGGCCACCACTCGTGAACGGCTCGATGCGATTCGCGTGGTCATCGAGTCGGAGAATGTCATACCTGGCACCCGAGTGGCCGCCGTCATCTTCCTGCTATACGGCACGCCCATTGGCCGAATCGTCGCCCTGCGGGCGGACTCGATCTCGTCGACCCTCGACGGAATGACCATCAGCCTCGGAAGTCAGCCAGCTCCCGTTCCCGACATGCTCATCCCCCTCATGAATGAGTACCTTCACAACGGCGCCCGCAGCCGCTCCATGAACAAGGACTCGCCCTGGCTGTTCCCCTCGACGAAGCCAGGCCAGCACATCAGCGCGAACACGCTTTGGAACCGACTCAAGATCTTCGGCATCCAACCTTTGGCGACTCGCAACACGACGCTTTTCGACCTCACGAAGGAGCTCCCCGAAGGTATCGACCTCAATTTCGTCCCGCTGCCCGTGGAGGAGATCTTCTATAGGCAGGTCACGTATCGGGAGTTCGACGTTTCTGAAATGAGCCTGTCGTCCTATGTGCTCACACTCAACGATGAGAGCCCGCCGTTTATCGCGTTGCCTGCGTTCCCGTCTCGCTACGCCATCCTTCTTCTCTTTCGTCGAACGTCACCGCAACACCGTGTCGCTGGGGTTCGTGAAATCTTCTTCCGGAAGCGAAACCCAGGTACTGCGCCATGAGGAACTCGCCGCAGCGATGCACAGGCGTTCGACAGTTCGGTCGCACGAACCGATCGTTTGTTAACGGACGGCACTGTACGTCGATCGAAAGTCGCGCCGACACCCCCTGCGAATTCGCGTCGCGGGATAGTTTGCCAGGATCCGGCGATCAGCGTGGTGCGCATCAAGGAGGTGCGCAGCGGCCTCAGCACGAGGAGCCTGCCCGCGAGGCCGACCACCCCGCCCCTAGGAACGGTAGGAGTGCGACGTCGGGGCGAGCTGGGGGCCACCCCCCGAGACCGAAAGTAGCACCGCAGCGACGATAAGCGCCACGCCAACCAGGGTGGTCGTCAGCTCCCCGACCAACGAACCGATCCATCCGCGTTCCTGGAGGTCTCGGAACATCCTTATGCTCAGCCCGAACGTTCCGTTCGAGCTGCGAACCGATCGTCTCGATGCGTCGTGGCAGACGCCTCAGCTGTCCACCGATGACCTGGAGTTGCACGCGGCCGTCGGCGAACATCTCCCTTGAGTCCATCGCCAGACGTATGAAATGAGGAGTTCGAGCAAGGGCCCGATCGACCAAGTCGTAGTCGGCAACGAGCTGGCACAGCGTTCCCTCGAGTGACACGAAGGAAACGACTGGCGTTCTCCTCCGCTGTTGGGGACGTCGGGTCGGCTGAAATAATGGCCGGGACGATACGGTGGCGAGTCAGAGCGCCGTGATCCACCGCGCGATCTCGTCAGCGATCTCGTCGCTATTGTCTTCGACCATCAGCGTGTGGCCGTTCCCAGCGAGAAGAGGCAGTTCGGACGACCAGAAGGTGACGGCGGCGCCCTGATCGGTGAGCCAGGCCACGATGTCCTGATCCAGCTGCGAGGGGTGGTCGGTATCGGCTCCACCCGTGAAGACGAGAATCGGCTTGTTCGTGAACGCGTCGGTCGGCCCGATCCTCATTTGGCTCCCACCGATGTTCTGACGCTGATAAAGCATCCGGGCCGGGATCGGCCGAAGGGTGCGGCGGAACACCTCGATGCACTCGCGGGGGAACCGCCGGCTGGGTCCGATGGCCTTGTCGTTCACGAAGGCGCTTGTGGGTTCCCAGAAACCCATCTTCGGGATGGTCCAGTCGATGGCCGCTCCACGGATGGAGACCTCCTGGTCGGACTCCCTCACGATCTCGGGCACCGCCTGTATATTTCCAGGCGGGCCCGGAGCGACGGCTACGAGCCCGTCGATGAGATCGCCATGCGTCTCTAGGAGGCGGAAGCCAATCGGACCTGCCATCGAGTGCACGACCAGCACGACGTTCCGGCCGAGACCAGAGAGGAACACGCCCATCCCTCGGCACACGCTCTCATAGTCCAGCCGCGCAGACGCCGCACGATCATCGACGTGTTGGGCCGCCTCATAGGACAACCCCAGCCAGTCCACCACCAGCACACCGTAGCCAAGCGATACGAATCGTGCCGCCCAGCCCTGTCGGCCGTCGGGCGTCTCGAGATAGTACTCGTTCGAGGCACCACCCCCGTGCACGAGGACGATCCACCGAGCAGGCGCACCCGACGGCGCCAGTTCGGTGTACGAGATCGGCGCGACGTCGTCTGGGCGTGAAATCGAATCCATAGCTTCCCCAGGCCTGTTAGGCAATGACGCCGTCCCACGCCCAGCCGCCTACCCATCCGCCGTGCACCAGTACGATCTGCATTGATCATCCTCTTCGCATATTTATCTGCTGAGCAGAACTTGTTCCTAACTAGAAGACACAATAGCTTGCGCGGCGGAATTTGTCAAGGCGAGTGAGGCCGGTGGGTGTTAGGCGGCGAGTTGGATCTCGTCGGTTGGTGGCTGGTTGATCCACGCGGCCGGGTCTCGGTCGAGGATCTTCGGTCGCGTCTGTCGCGTCGTGAACCGTTCGGGGTGGGCGCGGCGGGCGGCCTCGAGTGTGGCGTCTCGGTCGCGGTCGATGGCGTCGGCGTGCCCGTAGTGCACGTCGGCGGGCGTGTGCATGCCGATGCCGGTGTGCCGGTGGTGGTGGTTGTAGGCGTGCACGAATTCGTCCAGGAACTGCCGTGCGTGGGCGAGGGAGACGAACCGGTCGGGGAAGACGGGCAGGTACTTCATCGTCTTGAACAGCGCTTCGGAGTAGGGGTTGTCATTGGACACGTGCGGTAGGGAGCGGGACGCGGTCACGCCGAGATCGGCGAGCAGTGTGCGGACGGTCTTCGACGTCATCGAGGGGCCGCCGTCGGAGTGCACGACCTCGGGGGTGCCGTGGATCCCGAACGCGTCGGTCATCATCTCCTTGGCGAGTAGGCCGTCCTCGCAGGCGTGCACGATGGCGCCGACGATGTAGCGGGAGAAGATGTCGATCATCACGTACGCGTCGTAGTACGTGCCTTTGACAGGGCCGGCGAGTTTCGTGATGTCCCAGGTATAGACCTGCCCGACGGCGGTCGCGATCAGCTCCGGCACCTTCCGCGGCGGATGGGTCGCGAGCCGGCGCCGCTCCCGTACCTGCGTGTGCTCGCGCAGCACCCGATACATGGTCGAGACCGAGCCCACGTATTCGCCGCGCTCGAGCAGGATGGGATAGATCTGCAACGGCGGCTTGTCGACGAACTCGTCACTGTTGAGCGTGGACAGCACCAGCGACCGCTCGACGCTCGAGAGCTTGTTCGCTGGGGCAGGACGAGCCGACGGCGGCTCGGGGTCCGGTCGGCGTGCGCGGGAGGCGGCGCGGGTCGCGGTCGCACGCGCCACGCCGGTCAGGGCTGCCGCCTGCCGGGTCGGCACGTCCGCGGCGGCCAGTTCGACGTAGGTGTTCATGAGCGCTTCCCGCGCCGCGGGTCGGTGTCCGCGCTCTCGGAGATCTGCCCCAAGAGCGCGTGCGCTTTTCCCATGATCTCCAACGCCGTCCGCGTCATCGACAACTCCACCTCGGCCTTCCGCAGTTGCGCCTTCAACCGGGCGTTCTCGGCCTGCGCGGCGCTGGGACGACCGACCGCTTCGCCGGGGTTCTTGCCCTCCAGCAGACCCGCGTCGCGCTGCTTGCGCCACTCCGAGATCAGCGACGAGTACAGGCCATGTCGGCGCAGGTATCCCGCGCCCTCACCCGTCTCGCACGCGACCTCGTACTCGGACAGGTACTGCAACTTCTGGCCCGGCGAGAACGAACGCCGACGCGTCGGCCCGTCCGGGATCGAGGGTGCGCTCACGACTCCATCATCGGCCGCGACGACCGCGACCGGGGAACTCAAACTCATCAGATTGGTGATCCTTCAACTCGCCCCACGAGGCGGACTTGCTATAAACCGGTGGACTCACTCAACCCTGACACGTAGGGCCCCTGACGGAGCAGGCGGCAGCATGTGGACACCGACGCAGAGACTTACCTGCCCACAATGTGCACAGCCCAGCTATTGCGGGGCTGGCCTGCACACAGTGAGGACAGCTAAGCAGTAACACGAGGGTCACACCGCGACCCCGAAAGCAGTGCAGCTCGAAGAGCTGCACCAGGTGACGGCCGCAGCGCGGCCGCAGTGTTTGAACGCTTCGCATTTTCTTGCCGTGAAGCCTTCGGCAGCATACGTTCGCTCCACCTCCGCGCAAGTGCTTTCGCGGCATATCCTCGCTCGCTGCGCTCGCTCCGGTATTCCACGGTCACTTGCACTCCGGCTGCGCTCTCTGCGCGGCACATTCGTGCCTTCACGGCAAAAAAACGTGAGGGATAAGGGGAACTACCCCGACCCGCTCGGAAGGAGCACACCATGTCTGATCTGGCAACGCTTACCGCCCACTCGCACCCGGCATTCTTCGGCCGACTGAGCGCTATCGGCACCACCGCCCCAACGCGCATTTGGGCACGCGGCGACCTGTCGCTGCTCGACCAGCTCGACCAGACCGTGAACATCGACGGATCGCGCGCCAGCACCGCCTACGGCACGCAGATCACGGCCGAGTTCGTCGCTGACCTCGCACGCGATTACGTCACCATGACGGGCACCGCCTACGGCATCAACGCGGCCGCCGCCCGCGCAGCGCTCGCCCAGGGCGACCGACTCATAATCTGGCAGGCATCCGGCCACGGCCGACCCTACCCCGAGGCTCACCGGCAGCTCATCGACACCATCGAGGCCGCACCGAACACGCTGCTGCTCACCGCAGTTGAACCGGGCGCAGCACCCACCCGATTCCGGTTCATCGAGCGCTCGCGCCTGGCAGCCCTCGCCGCAGGAACAACGCTCATCACCGAGGCAGGCGCGCGCAGTGGCGCACTGCTCGGTGCACGCATCGCACACGCCGCAGGCCGCAACGTCGCAGCGATCCCCGGCCCGATCACCAGCGCCGCCAGCGCAGGATCACACCAGCTCATCAGCGACGGCGTAGCTCGACTCGCAGCCACCCCCAAGCAGGTGCGCCAGCTCATCCCGTGACCAGGCAAGCCCTAATAGGCCGATAAGACCTATTAGGGCCGCAGCCCGCCGCCACCCAGGCGGCGGGCGAAGGGGTCACCCCCTCGCGCTCCCCCAGCCGGTCGCATCCGCGCCCGTGGCCGCCGCCAGAGGGCGGCCAGTATGTCGGCCGCTGCGCGGCCGCACCCCTAGAACGCTTCGCGTTTTTACCTTGAAGCCTGGCGGCATTCTACGTTCGCTCAACCTGCGCGCAAGTGCTTTCGCGGCATATCCTCGCTCGCTGCGCTCGCTCCGGTATTCCACGGTCACTTGCACTTCGGCGTCGCTCTCTGCGAAAGGCGTAAACGCCTTCAAGGCAAAAAACGTGAGGGAGAGAGAACATGGCAACCACCTACATCTGCAAGAGCTGCGCCGGACTGGCACCCGTTGGAATCGGCTACGCGGCCGAGGGCACCGCCGCCGAGGCGCAGCAGTGCGCCGAGCGGATCGCGTGCGAGTGCGGCCAGAGCCGCACCGCGAACGCTTGGGCCGTGCTCAACTGCCCATGCACCCGCATTCTTGGCCTGTACTCGACCGAGGAAGCAGCGACGGCCGCCGCCGAATGGTTCGGCTCGTGCAGCTTCGCCTACCGGCTGGACGATGCCGAGCGTGACCGGCTCATCGCCGCCTAATAGACCTATAAGCCCCATAAGACCTAACGAAAGGTAACCCCATGAACACCACCCGAGCTATCCCGTTCGACACCGCGCACATCGTAGGAGCTGACGAACACCACCGCGCGGCCGCCGAGCAGTTCCGCCAGGCAATCGGCCCCTACGTGTTCATGTCGCTCGGAGCTAGTCAGCTCGCAGCAGTGCCCGGCCGCTACGACCGCGGCGGCCTACTGTTCACCGCCCGCATCCTTCCATTCACCCGCACCGGCGACCGCTACGCGGCCGCCCGCAACATGGCCGTGCTCGTGAGCACCAGCCCACTCGATGAAATCGAAATCGAGGTACGCGAGTACGCCCGAGGCGTGCAGCACGCGAAGATCGAAGGCGTCTACATCGACCAGCTCAGCCGCGCCGTGCTCGCACTGGACTACGACGGCACCGAAGCGCTGAACCCCCGCTACTGGCAGCAGTAGCAGCCGCAGCCCG